>JANWKK010000148.1 GCA_025451425.1 Gemmatimonadaceae bacterium | reverse complement strand
ACTCCACCCAACCTTCGCGTTCCTCGTCGAGGGTCACCAGGGTCCACGGGCCCTGGCGGCGCACGGCACGCGCGACTTCACCGATGACGGCCGTCCCCTTCGTCTCTCCACCAAGCGCGGGATCGCTGCTCAGCCGCGTCGTGGACCGAAGTACGGTGTAATTCCGCGCGGCCAGAAGTTGATCGAGATCGAGCCCGCCGAGCAAAAGGAGAACGGCAACGATGCCAGCGGCATAAGCCCAACGCCTAACACCAACGCGCCACCGGAGTGATTTGCGAAAGGCAAGCACCGCCGCGATGAGCCAGGCGGCCAGCCAGGCACCCACGGCCAACCAGAGCGTGACCGTCGACGATACGGGCGGCACGAAGCTGTTGGTGCCGAAGGCCTGCCCCTCGGTCAACTGCAATCGATCGCGCAGATCCGACGCCATGGGCTCGAGACGAAGCGCGCGCTGCCACCCGAGGACGGCACTTGCCGTGTCTCCCGCCGACCACGCGGCCGTGCCAAAGTTCGCCCATGAATCCGGGGCCCACGGATCCGCCTTCGCCGAGCTGCTGAAGGCCGCGCGCGCCACACCAAACTGGCGATCGCTGTACGCGCGAACACCGCGATCGAAATCACGCTGAGCAGCGTCTGTCGACAGCGCGCGAAGGCTGATGGCCGTCAGCGGGACCGCCGCGGCGAGTATGAGAGCAAGTGTTCTCGGCAAGTGGAGCTCGTGACGCGGAAGTGCCTCGAGATCCGTCTGACGAACGATCGCGAGTGCACGCTCGACGGTGTCGCGCTCGAGGAGGGTTGCCGGGCCGTATGCCGCGGCGTCGAGCTCGCGAAGCAGCGTCTCGGCGTCAACGGCGACGGTGCTCGAAACGCCGGCACGTCGGAGGGCGCGCGATAACGTGCCCGTCCGCGTGAACTGCTCGGCGCCGATGCCTAACCGCTCACCTAGTGCGCTCGCGTACACGCGGCGAATCTCACACGAATCATGACCGGCCGGATTGCGCGCGAGGGCGCGAAGCTTTGCCGCCGCCGTTGGTGCGGCGACCCGACGCGGCGCTCGACGCATCCGTCCAGCGACCGCCGGCAAGGGCGCGAGAGAGAGCAAGAGCCAAAAGGAGCCACGCTCATGCGGGGGCCGGCTCACTGGACCACGATAGCTCGAACGAATCGCGAGCAATGGTTCGGAGCGCATGGTGTCGCCCGCGGCGAGAAAGCCGGGGGCGATGGTCACGTGCTCACCCGCCGCCGCAGCCACCGCATAACGACGCGTATCCGGATTGAAGTAGCCGTAGCGAATCGGCGGGACGTCGAGCTCCCCGGCGACTTTGGGTGTGAGCACCCAATCGAACTCCTTTGCCCCGCGAATCTTTCGCGCTGCGGAGTCGACCTGCACGCGCTCGTCGGCGCGCACGAGGTTGGCCCACGGGATGTCGACACGCGGCGGCGGGAAGAGCTTCACGTTGCCAGCACCGGTGAGCCTAACGGTGAGGAGCATCGGATCGCCGACGCGGCCGCGGCGGGTGTCGAGTCGCGAAGCGATCGACAGATCGCCGACGGCGCCGGTGTACTCGCTCGGTCGTCCAGCGGTGGGCGGATCCACCGCAACGAGGATCGTGCTGTCCGTTACGAGCTCGTGCGATTCCTCGCGACTGAAGAAGCTCGACGAGAGCGGTAGTGAATACACGAGTTGCGCCGGCGCGATGACGAAGCGGCCAGGCACCAGCGGAAAGAGCGCCCGCTGATACACGAGCGCGTCGAAGCATCGCGTGCCGACTTTTCGCTTTGGCGGTTCGCCGGTAACGGGAGGCAAGTCGTAAGCGAGCATCGACTGCATGTCCGGCGGATAGAACGTCGGATTGCGACGCAGGCGGTCGCGCACTGTCTCGTTGAGGAAAACCGCAACCTCGTAGTTCGCCTGCTGCCCCACATAGACTGTCTCGGGCTCAGTGAGCGCGCGGAAGTTCACGTCCAGGCTCGTATCGATGCGTGCGCGAGCCACCACGGTAGGTACGCCATCTCCCGCGCGATTACCGCGCACGGTGATGCGCAGCGGCTTGGAGCGTATCGTCGCGTCCCGAAGCCGCGCTTCGAACGGCGGCAAGGTGAATGTGCCCGACTGATCCGTGGTGAGGACGTAACGATACTCGGCGATGATCGAACCACCGTTGCGCGGATCGAGCTGCACGTGCGGCGTCACGGACGACCGGAGCACGTCGAATGGCGAGAACGTGGGCGCGATTATTTGTGGCGCAATGTTCCCCGGTGCGCTCACGGCTATGGTGACCTCGACGGCATCGCACGCCGCGACGACCTCCGGTGCATGAGCGACGATCGCGAGCTGCGCGAAGACGAGGAGTCCGATCACCAGTCCTTCCCGCCGGGCGGCGGTTCGACGCGAGTTTGTTTCTGCTTCTTCGCCTGTACGTCGCGCTCTTCACGCGCGGCGCTGCCCAGGAGTTGATCCGCTTGATTCTGGCCCAGACCGCCCGTCGGCTTGGGCTCTTGCTGTTGCGGCGAGCTGTTCGACTGTCCCCCGCCGGCGCCTCCACCTCCGCCACCCCCACCCTGCTCTCTCTTCCGCAACGCCAACTCGTAGTTCCATTTAGCGTCGAAATCGCCAGCGCGCATGAGTAGAACCTTCTTATAGGCAGCCAGCGCCGCATCGAGCGGCTCTGCCGCCGTTTCCTTTGGCGCCGCCAGACCCGCCTTCAACTGCGCGAGCCCGAGATTGAACAATGCGCGATAGCGCAGCTCAGGATCCTGTGCATCGCTCAGCCGATCGAGCACTTCGGCAGCGCCCTGGAGCGAATCGCCAGCGAGGAGCGCGGTGCCGTAGTTGTACAAAGTCTCCGGCCGCTTGTCGCCGCCGTCAATTGCACTCCGGTACAATGCCGCGGCCTGCTGGAAGTTCTGTGAGTGATACGCATGAGCGGCCTTATCCGATGGCGATGAGGACGGCAGGAAACCAGCGCAGCCAGAGAGCGTTGGCAAAAGCATGAGTACGATCGCGGTGGCGCCATTCACCGCGGTCTGCGAGGCCGCAGACCGGCTTGGCCGACGGCCGCGTCGTTCACCGAGCAACGTGTCGAGAAGCAGCAACAGTACCGCGGGAAACAGAAAGAGCTGATACCGAGGCGTTCGCGATTCGCCGCTGATTGTCGAACGCGCTTTGCTGCGGAGCCTGGCTAGCGCGTTCTTGATCAGAGAAGCCTTATCGGTTCGCGAAGCATCAATGAACGTCCCGTGAGCAGCATCCGCTGCTGCCTTCAGAAAATCCGGGGTGTAGTGCGTGACAACAATTTGACCACCGTCGTCGCGCTTGAGAGTTGTCGTTCGGTCCGGATTCTTCACGGGAATTGTCGCGCCCTGTGTCGTGCCGAAGCCGACGGTGACAACGCTGACTCCCTGTTCGCCCGCGTGCTTGGCTTCGGCGACGACATCATTGATATCCTCGAAGGCCTCGCCGTCGCTCATCACCACAAGCGCCTTGTCCGCGCCGCTATTCGAGAGCATGAGGAGGTCGGATCCCTGCCGAATCGCGCGCGATAGGGAGCTTCCGGCCTGCCCAACGACGGAAGGATCGAGGTTGTCGAGAAAGAGCGAGAGCGCGCCAGCGTCGACGGTCATCGGCGTGAGGATATAGCTGCGACCAGCAAAGGCGATGAGACCGATGCGATCGCCACGCGACTCGTCGAGCAGCCGTCGGACTTCCTGCTTCATGCGCTCGAGGCGATTCGGACGCTCGTCAGGCGCCATCATCGAGAGCGAGGCGTCGAGCGCGAGCACCATGTCGATCCCGCTCGTCCGCACGACATTTCGCTCAGCGCCCCAGCGCGGACCGGCGACAGCGATGCCGACGCCAAGCGCCGCCGCTGCCAGCCGCGCCACGTGCCAGCCGGGCGGCCGGATCGCGTTCGGCGGTACGAGCCGAGCGACGACGTCTGTGGTGCCGAGCCGTGCAAGGCGCGCGAATCGACGCCGATAGTTGTAGCGCACGAGCAGAATGACGAGCACCGGCAGCACGAGGGCAAGCGACAGCAGCCACGGATAGTCGAAGAACACGCCGTAGAGCATCATGGCAGTGGGCCTCGCCACGCTGCGAGCACCAGCTCCAGCGTCAGGGCGAAGAGTGCCACGCCCAGCGGCCAGCGGAAGAGCTCCGTGAAGCGAACGTACGAGCGCGTCTGCACCGGCTCGCGCTCGAGCTGATCGATCTGCTCGTAAATGCGCTGCAGAGCGGCCGCGTCGCGAGCGCGGAAGTAGCGCCCACCCGATTCGTTCGCGATATCGGTCAGAAGTTGCTCATCGATGCGAACAGGACGGTTCTCGTAGCGCAGACCGAATAGGCCACGTCCCACGGGGACGGGCGCCATGCCCTCGGTGCCGACGCCGACCGTGTAGATCTTGATGCCGAATGCCGCGGCGGCTTTGCCAGCCGTGCGCGGGTCGATCGCGCCGCGGTTGTTCTCGCCATCCGTAAGAAGAATGATCACTTTCGAGCGCCCTGGCGCCGTGCGGAGACGATTCGCCGCGGTCGCGAGAGCAGTGCCGATGGCGGTACCGTCCTCGAGCTGTCCGGGCGCGAGATTGTCGACGGCGGCGTTGACGACGGGATAGTCCGTCGTCAGCGGCACCTGGGTCAACGCTTCGGCCGCGAACGCGACCACGCCAATACGATCGCTCGATCTCGCGGCGATGAATTTCTTGACGACGTCCTTGGCAACCTCGATGCGGTTCTGCGGCTGAAAGTCCTGCGCGAGCATGGAGCTCGAGAGGTCGATCGCGAGAACGATATTGATGCCCTGGCTGGTCACGTTCTCGGCGCGTGCACCGGAGCGCGGCCGAGCGAGGGCGATGACTGCGCCCGCGAGCAGCAGATTGCGAAAGAGGAATAGCAGAAACGTGATCGCACGGCCGGCCCGCGGACCGCGCTCCAGCACCGGCACCCGCGAGAACACAATCGCAGGAGGCCGATGACGCCGCCGCCAGATCCACCAGATCGGCAGGCCGAGAAGAAGCAGGAGCGCCCAGGGCGTCACGAACTGAAGGCCGGCAAGGAAGCTCATGCGGCCTTCCCCGGGGCTAGCGCCGCCGCGGGTGCCGGCCGTGTTGCCGCATGTTCGTGCGCGACGATAGCGCGCGCCTCTCGCCCGAGCTCGCGGGCGCGGTCATTCGAGACGGCGCGTCTCGCGAACTTGATCAGATCGGCCTCGTTGAGCGTGCGCACGAGACGCTCGTTAGGTACTGCACGCTCACCGCGCATCGTCGTCAGAAGCTCGGTGCTGGTCAGCGAGAGAGTCGCGGTGGCGTACCGTGCGGCCAGGTAATCGCGCAGAACCTCGACCATGAGCGCGACGTAGCGTCCACGCTCGCCCGCGTCGACGAGTCCGAGCCGTTCGACGCGCGCGAACTCGCGCTCGGCGCGCGCGAACGGATCGACGACGATGACGGGACGCTCGCGCTTCCGACGCCGCCACCACCACCAGAGAAGAAGCAAGAGCAACGCGAGCGCGGCGAGCGCGGCCCACAGCCACCACATCGGTGTGCCGAATTCGTAGAGCGGTCGCGCAGGTTTGGGGACGCGGAGCGTAGTGTCGGCGGGCAGCACGCTCGCCACGAACACTTTGTGGCCGGCAATGGCGATGCGCCGCGTGCGGCCGCCGAGGGTAACGACGACATCGCCTAAGGTGATCGGCTGCTCGCCGATGTCCCACGCCGCGACGCGATAGTAGCCCCATTGAACCAGGGCACCGGAGTCGGGCCGCGTCTCGACGCGCACCGGGTCGAGTCCCTGCACGGCGCCGGTCGAGTCCGGCGCCTGCGGAAAGGTGATCGTCGCCCCCAGCGGCGCGCGGATACCGATCTGAACGAGGAACGGGTCACCGATGCGTACGGTGTCCGGCTCGATTCCGACGGCAGCTTGCACCGCGATCGGTGCACCGGTCGCCTGCGCATGCGCGCGCGCCGCCGGCACGCCTAACGCGACACTCGCGAGAAGAGAAAGCAGCGGCCTCCTCATCGCCGGTGCGACCTCGTTTCGCGCGAACGGAAAAACCGAAGCAGCGGCTCGATGATGCCGGCTTCGGTGCTGATCGGTATCTCATCGATTGCGAGGCGTCGAAGCAGGTGCCGCCGCTTCTCGAGGTCGTCCGTCGTGCTCTGATCGAATTGCGCGCGGACCGCGGGGTCGCTCGTATCGACGCTGATCGTACGACCGGTCTCGGGATCGACGAGCCTAACGACGCCCAGATCCGGCAGCTTCTGCTCGCTGGGGTCTTCAACACTCACCGCAACGAGATCGTGCCGCTGCGCCAGAAGCTTGAGCGGCCGTTCGATGTCTTCGCTGAGAAAGTCCGAGACGAGAAAGACGATCGATTTGTGCGGCAGCATCTTGATCAGATAGTCGCTCGTCGCGGCGATGTCGGTGCCCGAGCCTTCGGGCTCAAATACCAGCAGGTCTCGAATGAGGCGCAACGCGTGCTTTCGACCCTTGCGCGGCCGCAACACGTGCTCGACGCGATCCGTGAAGAGCAAGGCGCCCACGCGATCGTTGTTGCGGATCGCCGACATCGCCAGCACGGCCGCCAACTCGGACGCAATCTCACTCTTGAAGCGACGCCGCGTGCCGAAGCGCTCAGATCCAGAGAGATCGACGGCGAGCATGACCGTGAGTTCGCGCTCCTCGATGTAACGCTTCACGTACGGGCGCCGCATGCGCGCCGTGACATTCCAATCGATGCTTCGCACTTCGTCGCCTGGCTGATACTCGCGCACCTCGGCGAACTCCATTCCCTGCCCCTTGAAGACCGATCGGTATTCGCCCGTAAAGAGCGAGTTCACAAGGCCACGCGTGCGCAGCTCGATGAGACGCACCTGGCGCAGGATCTCCGGCGGCACCCCGCGCGATGGGGGCGCTGTGTCGGGACGGTGGGCGCGAAGCGGAGCCTGCGTTGTACGTGGCGCTCCGTGCGTGGAGCGTGGCGCGTGGCGCGTGGCGCGATTGCCATTCGCGTCACCTGCGCCATCACGGCGCCAAAATCTCCAGGAAGGACTCATGGCTCTTTCAACGCGCCACGCCCCACGCGCCACGCTCCACGCTAAGGGCTCTCGATCTTCGCCAATACTTTCGTCACGATGTCGTCGCTCGTGACTTCCTCGGCTTCGGCCTCGTAGGTCGTGAGGACACGGTGGCGGAGCACGTCGGGCGCGATCGCCTTCACGTCATCCGGCGTAACGAATGCGCGGCCTCTGAGAAATGCATGCGCCCGCGACGCCTGCGCGAGTGCGATCGTCGCGCGCGGGCTCGCTCCGAACTCGATGAGTGGCGTAAGATCGTCGAGGCCCGCGGCGCTGGGCACGCGCGTCGCGTGCACGATGTCGACGATGTAGTCCATGATCCGTTCATCCATGTACAGATCGGCGATCCGCGCTCGCGCGGCCATCACTGCTTCGGGCGTCGCGACGTGATCGATCGGAATCGGCTCGCCGCTCGCCATACGGCGCATGATCTCCTTCTCCTCGTCGCGCGTCGGATAGCCAACGCGCAGCTTGAGCATGAAGCGATCGACCTGCGCTTCCGGCAACGGATACGTCCCTTCTTGTTCGATTGGATTCTGCGTCGCCAACACGAGGAACGGTTCCTCGAGCTTGTACGTGATCCCGCCGATCGTGACCTGCTTCTCCTGCATCGCCTCGAGCAGCGCCGCCTGGACTTTCGCCGGCGCGCGATTGATCTCGTCGGCGAGAATGATGTTCGCGAAGATCGGCCCTTGTTTGACGAGGAATTTTCCCGTCGACTGATCGTATACCTGCGTGCCGACGACATCGGCTGGTAACAGGTCCGGGGTGAACTGGATTCGGCTAAAAGTCGTGTCGATCGTCTCTGCGAGAGTTCGCACAGTGAGCGTCTTCGCGAGTCCTGGTACGCCCTCGAGCAATACGTGACCGCCGGTGAGGAGGCTGATGAGCAACCGGTCGATCATGTAGTCCTGGCCGACCACACGTCGAGAAACTTGCCGCGAAACGTCCTGAATGAGGCGGGAATCCATCCCGGACTGCACCGATGTTGCCACGCGCGAGCTCCGTGTGCTTGGTATGCGACTTCGTGCGCGTGCATGAGCCCGCGCCGAGCGACCGTCGTTACAAGTTTAGTACCGCCTAGCTTGATCGTGCTGATCGCTCGTACCCCAGCGCGCGAGTCAGGTGCCTGCGTCGAGCTTCGGAATGGCTGTCACCGGGCCAGCTCGCGAATAGACCGTAATTCGTGTGGCATGAGCTGCCGAGTTGCGCCGCTACGCAATGAGCCGAGGGAAACGGGACCGAAGCGCGTGCGCACGAGCCGTTCGACTTCGAGATCGAGCGCTTCGCACAAGCGCCTAATCTCTCGAGATCGGCCTTCCGCGATCGTGATCTCCAACTCCCATTTTCCTCTCCCGACGTGACGGCTCTCCACCGCCCGCGGCAACACGATACCGTCCTCGAGCTCGACTCCTTCGCGCGCTCGCAGCGCGGCCGCTCGTCCATCCCCGCGCACGGTGGCAGCGTACACTCGCTCGATCTCACGACTCGGATGAGTTAGCCGGTGCGCCGCATCGCCGTCGGTGGTGAGCAGGAGCACACCTTCTGTGAGGTAGTCGAGACGACCGACGTAGGTGAGGCCCGGTGCGTCGGGAACGAGATCGAATACGGTGCGACGCCCCTGTGGATCCGAGCGCGTTGTCATCACGCCCGGCGGCTTGTTGAGCACGAGCCAGGTCGCGTGCGCACTGGTGGCAATGGCACCGATACGCTGCCCGTCGACGGCGATCCGATCGCGATCCGGATGCACGGTTTCGCCGATCTGCGCGACGTGATCGTTGACCGTCACCCGCCCGGCAGCCACGAGTTCTTCCGCATGCCGCCGCGAGGCGACACCGGCGCGCGCGAGCGCGCGCTGAATGCGCATCGGCTCCGCCACGAGCGAGCTCTATTCCGGGATGGACGCCGGCGCGGGAACGCGCAAGGCGATGGCCAGTTCGTCGGCGCGCGGCAACTCCTCGAGGTGCCGCAGCGCGAAGTGTTCGAGGAACACGGGTGTGGTGCCGTACATCAACGGACGGCCCAGCCCTTCACCCCGACCGACGACGTCGATGAGACCACGCTCGTGAAGTGACTTCAACACACCGCCAATCGCGACACCGCGAATCTCTTCGATCTCGGCGCGACTGATCGGCTGTCGATAAGCGATGATCGCGAGTGTCTCGAGTGCCGCGGCAGAAAGGCGCTGTGGACGCGCCGCGAGTTGAGCGCGCTCGATTGCCTCCGTGTACTCGGCGCGCGTGAGTATCTGCCAACCGCCGGCGATCTCCTGCAGCTCGACGCCGTGCCCGTCGACATCATAATGCTCGCGCAATTCGTCGATGGCCGCAGCGAGGGCCGCTGGCGATTCATCGGGCGAGAGCGCCGCGAGTTCTTCGGTGGTGATTGGGCGCGCGCTCGCGAAGAGCGCGGCCTCAAGCAGCTTCGCTAGCGGCGTCACGGGCGGAGGTAGATGCGGCGGGAGTGATTTCGACGTTTCCGAATGGGCGCGGCTGCTGGACACGCAGCTCTCCGACTCTCGCGAGTTCCAGCAATCCAAGCAGCAGCGAGAGGACCTGCCACGGCTCGCGTGTGCTCGGGATGATATCGCTCAGCAGCGCGCAAGCGCGGAGAGCCAGCACCGCTCGAATGATTTCGATCGCGCCGGGGACATCCAATGCACGCGGTACGACGTCGTGCATGTCGGGACGGGAGGCGGCGCGGAGCACACGATCCACCGCGGCGAGCAGCTCAACCAGCGATAGCGCGAGCGGTGCTTGCGGCGGGGCCGGCTGCGCGGGCAGATATGCACGCGCGAAGTGATTGCGGTGCTCCTCGCCGCGTCGCTCGAGGACATCGACAATCTCGCGCATCTGTTGATACTCGAGCAACCGACGAACAAGCTCGGCTCGCGGATCCTCCCACTGCTCTTGCTCCCCGACGGGCAGGAGCATCTGCGCTTTGATACGAAGGAGTCTCGCGGCCATCTCCAGGTACTCGGCAGCGTCGTTGAGCGGCAAAGTGCGACTGCGCTCGACGAACTGCTGCGCGATGCGCGCGATCGGGATGTCGTAGATGTCGACCTGCTCCTCGCGAATGAGCGAGAGCAAAAGATCGAGTGGTCCCGAGAACTGAGGCAACTCGACGGCGAACGAGGACGATGCAACGTCCCTCGATGGTGAAAAGGTCGTGGTCACTGCAGCCACTGCGAAGCGGAGGGAAGCAGAGTGCCTCGGACCGCGTCGAGCAGCGCTCGCGCAGTCACGTTCGCCGGATGCAGCCAGTAGGTCAGCAGTTGTGGCGCCAGATAGAGGATTAGAATGAGAATCCCGATGCCATAAAGCCCAACGCGTTGGTAACGCACTGCCCACGCCGGCGGCAAGAAGTGCTTGACGACCTGCGACCCGTCGAGTGGCGGAATCGGCAAGAGATTGAAGGCGAGCAGCAGCATGTTGAGCTGCACGCCAACGACCATCATGGCCTGAAGAATTCCCGCGGTGGGCTGGACGGCGTCAGCGCGGCCAATGACGCCGAACAACTCAATGAGCGCCGTGCAGGTGAGCGCAATGAGCAAGTTCGTAATAACGCCGGCAAGGGAGACGATGATGTCGCCTCGCCGATAGTTGCGATAGTTGCGCGGATCGACCGGCACTGGCTTGGCGCCGCCGAGAACGACCGTGCCGTGCGACGTATACCACAAGAGCGCTGGCAGCAAGATCGTCATCCACAGGTCGATGTGCTTGATCGGATTCCAGGTAAGCCGCCCAGCGGCGAGGGCGGTGGGATCGCCCTGTTTCAGCGCCGCGTAACCGTGTGCGTACTCGTGCGCGATTACCGAGAACAGCAGCATCGGCACGAAGAGGAGTAAGGCCTGGAAACCCAACGTCAGGTCTGGCGGTCGAGTTGGTGGCGATCGGGAGAGCGTGGAGCCGGCGGGACGGGGCGAAAGCTAGCGTCGTGACCCGAGTGCTGTCAAAGCACACAACGTGCTGTCACGCCTTGACATCCGTCATGTTGTCCCTAGATTCCGGGCTCCGCGCATTGAGGGTTGGCGCGTTACCGAATTTTAGCTCCGGGGATTTCGTGCCGAATATCGCTTCCGCGAAAAAGAACATGCGTAAGTCGCGCGCCGCTACGGTGCGCAACCGCGCGCAGCGCTCGGCGCTGCGAACGGCGCTCAAGAAGGCGAACGCGCCCGGCGCGTCTGCCGAGGCGAGGCTCCAAGCCGTGAGGCTGCTCGATCGCGCAGCGCGGAAGGGCCTCATTCATCGCAACGCGGCGGGCCGACACAAGAGCCGGTTGGCGAAGGCGAGCTAAGGCGACGCGCCAAGATTGGAGCCCTGCGAGAACGCGGGGCTCTTTGCGTTTTCGGTTTGAAATTCTCTAGACGGCCGCCAGCTCTGCACCACAACGTTCGCAGTACCACTCGGTCGGATAGTTCATCGTCCCGCATTCCTGACATTTCAATGTCTTATGTCGCTCGGCTCCGCCCTGGGGCTTGAGCACGATGGGATTGCTCTCCGTTACGTTGGCCGCCAATGGATTCTGCGTGTTGCCGGGCTTAGGTGTGCCAACTCCCTTGAGCAGGGAGTCCGCGTCGCCGTCCTCGCGGAGATTCTGACCACTTCGCTGGTTTACGCGATTCAGGAGCGATTCGGCGAGGTCGGGTGCTCCTTCGCTCTCGAGCTCGATCGGTGCCGTCGAAGGCGGTTGAGCTGCCGGTGGCTGTTGCTGGATGCCGGGCGGCTGATTGCCGACCACCGAATTCAGAAATGCGAGCTCGTCTACGTTCGGTGTGGCTTTGGGAGGAGAGGACGGAGTCGGGACGCGGTTGCCGGGGATCTGATTCAGGTTCACCGGCCGCGAGACGCGCGGCGAGGACGTCGAGCTGCTGGCCGCTGCGGCGTTTGCCTGGCCGGTTACCATCGTCAGGACCTCGCGCGCTTGCGCCAGCAATGCGCGAGCCTGAGTCTGCGCCTCCGTGAGACGCGCGATGCCTTCGTCGCACTCGCGGGCTTTGGTGTTCCAGTCGGCGACGCTCAGCTCTCCGACTTGCATGCGTAGCTCCGACTCCGCCCGCACATCTTTTAAGCGTTGCGCCTCGGTGCTGAACTGCGTGAGCCGAGCATTGATCTGGTCGACATGCGACTTGAGTGCGGCACTGCGCGCGAGCAACTGCTCGGTGATGGCCTTGAGCCGATTGGCGTAATCACCGCGGACGCGCTGATAGACGTGATCGGGCGTGCTCGCCTTCCGCGCGTCAAGCGTGGCGAGCCAGTTCTCGATGCGTTGTCGCTCGAGGATTAGTGCTGCAACGTTCTCCAGTCCTGGTTGTTCCTTCATTCCGAGTCCGAGCGGCGCGTCGTCGCGCCCCTCTCATTGAAGCCACGAGTCTGCTGTCGCAACTCGAGCAGCCGGTCACGCTCGGCGTTGGTCAGCGTCGAAACATGCCCGAGAGCTCGAGCATGCCATACAATGCGCGCCGCATGCTCCAGACTCTCCATTCGCTGGTGCGCGATGGAGAGACTCGAGCCGTATGAGGTGGCGCCGTGGTTCGCCATCAGGAATGCATCGTGAAGCGGAAGAAACGGTTCGATCGCGTCGGCGAGCGCTGGGCTGCCCGGAGTCGCGTAGGGAACCAGCGGCACGCCACCGATTTGCACGAGTATTTCAGGGAGCACCGGCGCCATGAGATCCTGCCCCGCCACAGCAAATGCCGTCGCGACCGGAGGGTGCGCATGAACAACAGCCCCGACGTCATGCCGAAGCTGATAGATGCGCAGATGCACCCCTACCTCGGACGATGGCCTTCCGGACCCCGCAACTCGTTTTCCGGTGCGATCTACGACCACCAAATCGTCCTCGGAGACGTCGATTTTTTGCGCACCGGCCGGCGTGACGAGGATCGACCCATCCTCGAGGCGGGCGGACACATTGCCCTCCCCCCCCGCGATCAGCCCTCGCTCGTAGAGCCGGCGGCAGACGCGGACGATCTTCCGGCGCAACGCCAGCTCGGCCGCGCCTCCCGCAGTCATTCCTCGAGACGATAAATGACGCGTCCGTCGACGACCGTCAGATGCACACGGCCTTTCAGGCGCCGGCCAGCGTACGGGGTATTCCGACCCTTCGAACGGAAGCGGGCCGGGTCGACGGTCCATTCGGCCTGGGGATCGAAGATGGTGACGTCCGCGATGTTTCCGCGCCGCAGAGTGCCCCCAGCGAGCCGGAAGATTCGCGCGGGCGCGCACGACATCTTCTCGACGAGCGTCGCGAGATCGATGATTCCGCTCGCGACGAGCCAGGTAATGGTGACGGCGAACGCCGTCTCGAGCCCGACGATCCCGGTAGGCGCGTCGGCGAACTCGCGCTCCTTCTCGTCGTAGTGATGCGGCGCGTGATCGGTGGCGATGACGTCGATCGTGCCGTCACGAACGCCCTGCTGCAACGCGTCGACGTCAGCGGTGCAGCGGAGCGGCGGATTCATCTTCGCGTTGGTGTTGTAGCCGTCGACGGCATCTTCGGTGAGCGAGAGGTGATGCGGGCAGACTTCCGCCGTGACGTTGACGCCGCGCTCCTTTCCCCAGCGAATGAGCTCGACCGAGCCGCGCGTGCTCATGTGGCAGAGATGCACGTGGCCGCCCGTGCGCCGCGCGAGGAGAATATCGCGGATCGCCATGATTTCCTCTGCCTCATTGGGTACACCCTTGAGGCCGAGCCTCGCGCTCACGATCCCCTCGTTCATGGCGCCGCCAGCGGCGAGTGTCGGCTCCTCGCAATGATCGGCCACGGGAATGCCAAAGGTGCGCGCGTATTCGAGCGCGGTGCGCATCATGTGCGCGCTCGCCACCGGCTTTCCGTCGTCACTCACCGCGACTGCGCCCGCGCTGACCATTTCACCGAACTCGGCCAGCGCCTCGCCGCGCTGGCCGAGGGAGATCGCGCCGATGGGGTACACTCGAGAGGCACCCGCTCGCGCCGCTTGACGGATAATAAAACCGACTGCCGCCTGATTGTCCGTGACGGGATCCGTGTTCGGCATCGCACACACGGCGGTAAAACCGCCAGCGGCGGCCGCACGCGCGCCCGTCGCGATCGTCTCGACATCCTCGCGCCCGGGCTCCCGCAAGTGGCAGTGGACGTCGATGAAGCCAGGGGCAACGATCAGGCCGGTGCAGTCGATGACATCCACGTCGTCGCGCGAACCCAGGTCCACTCTCGAACCTAACGATTCGATCTTCTCGCCAGTGACGAAAACGTCACCGATGGCATCCATCCTCTGTGACGGGTCGACGATGCGGCCGCCGCGCAGCAGTAGTGAGCGGCTCATCGGCCGACTCCACGTTTCGCAGCTTCGGCGAGCTCCGGCTTGCCTCCAGAGAGGAGGTACAGCACTGCCATCCGTACCGCCACGCCGTTTGTGACCTGATCGAGAATGACGCTGCACGGTCCGTCGGCAACGTCGGAATCGATCTCGACGCCGCGGTTCATCGGTCCAGGGTGAAGGATGACGATGTCACGCGGTGCACGCTCGATCCGTTCACGGGAAACACCAAAAACGCGATTGTACTCACGCAGTGACGGGATGTAGCCGGCCTGCATGCGTTCCAACTGAAGACGAAGAACGTTCAGCGCATCGGCCCACTCGATCGCGTCCTCGATGCGATCGAAGACCTCGACGTCGAGCTCGTCGATGGCGTTAGGCAGAAGCGACCTCGGCCCGCACACCGCGACATGCGCGCCGACTTTCTTGAGTCCCCAGATATTGGAGCGGGCGACGCGCGAGTGCAGGACGTCGCCGACGATACAGACCTTCAATCCCGCGAGGCGCTCGAAATGATCGCGGAGCGTGAGCAGGTCGAGCAGAGCCTGCGTGGGATGTTCGTGGGTTCCGTCGCCGGCGTTGATGACGTTCGACTCGATGCGCTCGGCGAGGAATTTCGCGGCGCCGGATGCACCATGGCGAATCACCACCATGTCGATTCGCATCGCCTCGAGATTCCGCGCCGTGTCGACGAGGGTCTCGCCTTTCTGCACGCTGGAGCCCGTGGAGCCGACATTCACCGTGTCTGCGGAGAGACGCTTCTCGGCGAACTCAAACGAGACTCGTGTCCGGGTCGACGCCTCGAAGAACAGATTGACGATCGTCGCGCCGCGCAGTGTCGGGACCTTCTTGATTGCGCGTTCGCTGATTTCTTTGAATGGCTCCGCCGTGTCGAGAATGAGCGTTATCTGCTCACTCGTCAACGGCTCGAGGCCGAGCAGGTCCTTGCCTAACGGTGGGGCGGCCAAGCCGCTCACGCCGATTCCTCTCGGTCGCTGAGGATGACGGCGTCGCGCTGGTCGAGCTCCTCGACGAGAACATCCACTCGCTGGCCAGATGCGCAATCGACGCGCTTGCCGACAATATCCGGTTGAATTGGCAGCTCTCGACCCCCACGATCGATGAGGACAGCCAAGGCAATTCGCTTGGGCCGGCCGAAGTCGGCGAGCTCGTCGAGGGCGGCGCGAACGGTGCGCCCGGTGTACAACACATCGTCGACGATCACCACCGCGCGGCCGTCGACGTCCGCGGGAATGTTCGTCGGGCCGACGACTGGACGCGGACCGACGGTCTGCAGGTCGTCGCGATACAGCGTGATGTCGAGCGCGCCCAGGGGAATTTTGGCCTTCTCGCGATCGCTGATGTTTGATACGATTCGCGCCGCGAGCTGGACTCCGCGGCGCTGAATTCCGACGATGATGAGGTCGTCCGTCCCGGCATTGAGCTCGACGATTTCATCGGCCATTCGACGCAGCGCTCGGTCGACTGCTCGCGCGTCGAGGACCGTGGATTGTTTGGGCGGCATGACGGCGGAATATGTCAGGCCCGAGCGAGTAATGAAAGCTGTGCGCTTGTCATCGGCTTCCTTCGGCGGTGTGCATCTCAGCGTCTCCAATTCGTGGCTCTGGGGCACGAGCGACACGTCCGGTTTCCACATCCATTCGTGGTCGCCGATGAAGAACTCGGATCCGTAGTACATGCTCGTCAGAAAGCCGATCTGCACGGCAAACCCGGCGACGAGCCACCATGCGCTCAGGCCAACACCGCGTCGGCGCGCGGCGAGCCAGCCGCCGAGGAGCAGGGCTCCCTCGAGCACGAGATCGTTGATTGGCCGACGATACGAGATGAGACCGATCCAGGGCCCGTGAAATGTCGTCGGCTTGCAACCGGTGAAGACGTCGGCGGGCCAGTGCAACACACAGGCGATCGCGATGATCGCGGCCGCGACGAGTTGCCCGCGGCGTAGGAACCAGAGCGCTGCAATCGCAAGGGCAAGCGCCGAGACGGCAGGCAGCGAGTGTGACAGGATCTCGTGATGCGTGGTGAGCGGCGTCAGCGGCACGCGCACGAGGTCGGGGAGGTAGGCGGCGACGACCAGCCAAATGAATGGGATCTCGCGTCGCGTCGCCTTACCGAGCTGCGCGATGCCGAAGTGTCCGGCGAGCATTAGTGACTACGTATCTCGTCGGGTGAGGTAAGAAAACACGTCAATTCGGCGCGCGAAACGTCGGACGGCATCGAGGTTGCGACTGAGATCAGGAATTCAACGGGACGTGCGATGGCAGATGGGCGGCTGCAAGCGCTTCGGCGTGATTTGGAGGCGAGAATTCGACCGTTGGTTCCGGATTTGTCCGACGACGAGTTTCAGGCACTTATCGAGCGCATGGCGCAGTTGCAGTATAAATACGAAGCGCGTCGCGCCGAAGACTTTTTCGATCGAGAAAATACCCACGATAAGCGCTGAGGTGGGCGCGGGGTTGGGGCGTGGCGGGATGAGGGGCGCGGGGCTCGAGCGCACTGCGGGGGGTATAGACCGTTAGGCGTAGACCGTTGGACGTTAGCGTTAGGCAGCGCGCAATTCTATCGCGCGCCCCGCATCCCGCACGCCACGTCCCGCTCCCCGCGCATTCAGCCCACTCGCAGCGTCAGCGCTCCGTCGTCGATGCCGACCTGCCCACCCTGTGCCGAGATCAAGCGCGACGCCAGGATTAATGGCGAGCTCTCGCTGATGACAGCGTTAGTTTGTGCGGGACTCGCATCTGCACCGATAGCAGCACGCGCTCGTGCGGTGGCGCTCAGCGGAGCGATGCGAATGAGGGCGCTCGACCCCAACCGCGCCGTGGAGATGCGAAGCGATGTCGCGCTGCTCGATTCGGCAGCGGAGTCGGCGAGAAAGAGCGAGAGCGCTTCGGCGAGGCGGGCGCGATCGGCGATGACACGAGGCAGTCCCGGCTCCAGCGCCATCTCCGTTCGCGCGCCGCGTCGCTCGGCGACGGCGCGGGCGACGGGGAGCACTGAGCGCACCACGTCGTTGATCTGAACAAGCTCGCGTTGAACAGCCAGCGCCTCGCGATCGATGTCGGCAACCTGTCCGAGTCTTCGCAGCGCAACATCGATCGCATCGGCCGCGGCCCGCGCGTCGCGCAACAGTTCCTCCTGATTCTCGTTCAAGTCGCCGAAGGGACTCTCCAGTAGTATCTGGAGCGGAAGCCGTACCTGATCGAGTTGCGCGAGCGAGTCGTTCACGACGCCGGCGAGCATCGTCGCCTGCTCATGTAATCGCGCGGCGGCCATTGCGTCGCTGCGCGCACGTTCGGCTTCGGCAGCGGTGAGCGCCGATCCGAGCTTGCCGACTGCGCGCTCGATCCGATCGAACTCGTCGGTACGCTCGCTGCCACCAGACACTTTGCTCGTCGATCGGGCCAGACGCGCGAGCCGCTCCGCGAAGTACGTGGCATTTGCCCACGCCACCGCGATGGAAGCAAGCGTCAAGACCGCCGCGGCGACCAGGATCGCACGCGGCGCGGAGCGTTCGTACTTGCCGTAATAGAACAAGCTCACTACGAGCCCAACCGCGAGAATCGACGGCAACAGACCCGCGGCGAGTCGCCACGCGATGGCGCGCGATACGCGCCCCTTCATTAACGCGCTCACTCGTCGCTCCGAATCTCGACGCGGCGTTCGCGCGCTGGCGACTTGAGCTCGCCATCGTCCGCGCCAGAGATGACGAGCACGTCGAGTCCGGTGCGGCCTCCGAGAAGACGATCGACGATGGAGCCTCGGCGAAGCCGATACCAGCGCGAGCGGCGCGTCTCACCGACGATGGCCAGCGTGACGCCGCGCTCACGGGCGAAACGGATCAGTGTCTCGGCTACGTCATTTCCTTCGAGCTTGACGACTTCGGCGCCTAGCGACTGTGCCAGTTGGATGTTCTCGACCAGGTGTCGCTGGATCGTGCTATCGATTCGGTCGGCACGCTCCTCGGGAAGCTGCACATAGACGCAGAACCAGTCGGTGTTGAGGCGTCCGGCGATGCGGCTCGCCTTGCGCAGCAGAACGCGCGAGAGCGGCGGGTCGCTGGACAGACAGGCCATCACACGATCCACCGTTCGGCGCGCTGATGACGCGCCGTTCTCCTGGCGACGAACGATCTCCTCGCGCGAACGATCGACGGAGCTGGCGACCTCGCGGAGGGCGAGCTCGCGCAACGTCGTTAGGTTCTCGTCGGTGAAGAAGTTGGCGAGCGCTGTCTGGATCTTGTCGGGGTGATAGATCTTCCCTTCCCTCAACCGCTGGCGAAGATCTTCGGCGGAGATGTCGAGATTGACCACCTGATCTGCCTGGCCGACCACCCAATCCGGCACTGTTTCACGAATTGTCACACCGAGCTCGCGCTCGAGTACGTCGTTCAGCGACTCGAGGTGCTGCACGTTGACGGCGGTAATGACGTTAACGCCTTCGTCGAGGAGGTGCAGAACGTCTTGCCATCGCTTGCCATTGCGCGCGCCGGGCACGTTGCTGTGCGCGAGCTCGTCGACGATGGCAACTTGCGGGCGCCGCGCAACGACGGTGTCGACGTCCATCTCCTCGAGCGTTACACCCCGATATTCGATCTTCCGCCTTGGCACGGCCTCGACGTCGCCGATCTGCGCCTCGGTCTCCGTGCGGTTGTGCGTCTCGACGTAGCCGATGACGACGTCGACGCCGCGTCGCTTGAGATCCTGCGCCTCCTGCAGCATGCGATACGTCTTACCCGTGCCGGCTGCGGATCCGATATAGACTTTGAGCCTACCGCGCTCGCGCTGGCGCATGAGCGCCAGGAAGTCTGAGCTGCCGGGCGTGCGCGGTGTCAGGCGCCGCTCCTCGTGATCCGAGCTCGGCGCGTTCTCACGCATGGGTTCGACGGATGTGACGCAACACGTTCAGAGCTCCACCCGAGTGCCCAGCTCGACGACGCGATTCGCCGGAATATTGAAGTACAACGTCGCGCTGCGCTCGTTCCGCTTGAGGAGCTCGAACAGTTTCACGCGCCAGCGCCGCATTCTACCCACGGTCCCCTTCGATGGAGCGATGACCGTTACACGCCCCATGTAGTAGCTCGTCCGGGAGGGTTCATCGCGAATGCCGGCTCGCCCGGCCGCCGTGGAAATGGCCGCCGCGCGCGACATCGCCTTCGGCACGTCCGGCTGCTCCATGAAACCGTAGTGAGCGACCATCGCGTGAAAGCCGAGCGCGAGATCACTGATCTCGACGCGTTTGTCCTCGGCTACGCGAGGGATGTCCTCCGTGACGATGGTGAGCAGCACAACCGTCTCGTGTAGCACCTGATTGTGCTTGAGATGATGCAAGAGCACGAGCGGGACGACCCCGGCATCCGCGGCGAGAAAGACGCCAATGCCACGAACGCGGTGCGGCGGATTGAGCGCGAGGCTCGTTAGGAACTCGTCAATCGGGAACGCACGCTCGCGTGTCGCGTCGCTCAGCAGTCCAGTGCCGACGTACCAGGTAGACATAATCGCGAAGACCGCCGCACCGATGACCAGCGGCAGCCAGCCGCCGTCCAGAACCTTGAAGGTGTTCGCCGCGACGAATGAAATATCAGCGATCACGAACACTCCCGCGAGCGCGGCTACACGCCACCTGGGCCAATGCCAACGAACGCGGGCGACGCCGGCGAAAAGAAACGTCGTGATCGCCATCGTTGCCGATACCGCAAGCCCAAACGCGGCGGCGAGCTTGTCCGACGACCGAAACGCGAGCACGATGGCGAGCGTCGACAGGAGCAGCACCGAGTTGAGGCCAGGGAGATAGACCTGCCCTCGAGTCATGCCCGACGTGTGTACAACATGTACGCGCGGCGCGTATCCGAGTTGAGCCGCCTGCTGCGTCAACGAAAAAACCGCCGCGATCAATGCTTGGGAAGCGATAATCGTGGCGGCGGTCGCCAGCACGACCATCGGATACAGCCCCCATTGTGGGACCATCGAATAAAAGGGCCGACTCGCCGCCGCGGGCGTGTGCAGTAACAGCGCACCCTGCCCGAGGTAGCTCAGCACGAGCGCCGGGAGCGCGAGAAAGTACCAGGCAACGCGGATCGGCGTCGGTCCAAAGTGACCCATGTCCGCGTAGAGCGCTTCACCGCCCGTTAGGCAGAGCACGACCGCGCCGAGAGCAAGGAATCCCCGGGCGCCGTTGTGCGCAAAGAACCAAACGGCGTGCGCGGGATTCATCGCGGCCAGCACCGCCGGATTTTGGGCTGTCGACCGCACACCGAGCACGGCGATGACGATGAACCACAGCGCGAGGATCGGTCCGAAGATCGCTCCCACGCGCCCGGATCCGTGTGACTGGACGGAAAACAGGCCAATGAGAATTAGGATCGTTAGGGGAACGACGTAACGCTGGAACGCGGGCGTCGCGACTTGCAGACCTTCGACAGCGCTGAGGACCGAGATCGCCGGCGTGATGATGCCGTCGCCGTACAGCATGGCGGTCCCGAGCAAGCCGATACCGATGAAGACCGACGCCCGTCGCATCGAACTGCTGGTGTCTCCGAGCAACAGCGCAAGCAACGCCAGAATACCGCCCTCGCCGCGATTCCCGGCGCGCATCAAGACGGCGACGTACTTGATGCTTACCATGAGAACGAGCGCCCAGAGAAAGAGCGAGACGACACCGAGCACGTTTTCCGGTGTTGGCGTTACTCCGCGCTCACCGTGGAATGCTTCCTGGAGCGCGTAGAGAGGGCTCGTCCCGAGGTCACCGAAGACAACTCCGAGCGCCGACAACGCCAGCAACAGGAGCGGCGGCCGCAGAGCGTGCGTTTCGGCAACTGGTTGCGCGCCAGCCATCGTGGGAGTGGCAACTTGGTCCACTGACGAGCCCAGTAGGGTCATTGTCGAGAGAGTTTACATCCTCAGGGTTCGATGTCGGGTGTGGACCTCACGATGCCGAACGCGTGCGCATGCAATAGCAATCCAGTCGACGCCGTGATTAGAACTTCACCAGCAGTGCGAAGTTCAGGCGCGTTTCTGATGTAAGCAGGTCGGGAAGAAAGTTCGGCACGATAGACCCCGGCGCACCTGTGTTTCCGCCGACCGGCGTGACACCGCCGGGGCCGGAGAAGTATGGAACGCTCGAATGTCGGTAGTCGATTTCCCCGCGGAAGGTTACGAACTGATCGGGCATGTAGTCGAACGTCGCCGATGCATCCCATGCGCTGAACTGATCGCCCGGATTCTCCGTGAAGTATGGTGTTCCGGAGAATGCCGTCGCGCCGTTGATCGGCGGCAGCAGTACGAGATAGCGCCCGGGATTGCTCATCATACCACCGCCGATCGTGACGGCGTACAGGTCGTGGTCGAACCATGATCGATCGTAGATCATGAAGCCCTTGAAGTTCTGCGCAGGAGATGTCCGCGACGAGCTGATGCAGCTCACGCCTCCACCTGTCTCACAACCAAGGTCCGCGGTAATCGACAATGCACCCTTGTCATACATACCACTGGGCCGATCGTAATATCTGTATTCGACACTATTGTCAGTGTGAAAGCGCGCACGGTTTGGCGTGTTGAGCAAATCGTGGCCGTAGTAGTCGTTCGTCAAGAGGGACAGCGAGCCCGTCGGACGCCAGAGAATCTGCGCTCCCCACCCCGGCACGCTGTTGAACATGCCATACGACTGCCAACCGTTGATGATCCAAGGCTCGATCTTCAAGTGCTCGGTTGGAAAGATCTGAATCCGAATGCCATTGAAGAACCAGGGTGTGTTCGATGACACATACGACGGCTGATATACCCAGTTATCAAAGTTGTAATAGCTGAAGAGACCGATGTAGGAAAGGAAGATGCCGGCGTCGAGGTTGATCCCGTACCACTTATCCCAGTGGTAGCCTCCGTACGCCTCGGACAAGTAGCGATATGCGTTGTCGAGTTGCCATTGTCCGCGGCCCGTACTGGCGTCGTTGCGCGGCGTCATCGTTGAGTACATGCCGAACTGCGTCATCACACGGCCACGCGCATGCTCGGTGTGGAAATCGCCGCCGATTCCCAGTTGCTGAACTTGGACTTCGCTGGTGCGCCCGCTCTCCGACGTCCCGACGAGAGTATGATCGGACGGATGATTGAACTGTTCGATGAAGGTCATGTCGGCGCGGAACTCGCCGGTGAAGTACTTTGTGTCGAGCACCGATGAGTCCTGCCGGCTGTTGCCGTTGAGCCAGGTCCAACTGGCAAACGCAAACGGCACCTTTACCGGTGCCGGCTGCGGTTGGGGCTTGGGTGCGTCGGGGCTTTGTTGAGCTGCGAGTGTCAGCGGAAACAGGAAAGACGCAACGGCGCCGAGAATTGTCTTGGTGTTCACGGTTTCTTATTTCCTTGGAACGCGGAGTCGACGGCGATGTTGAGCAGCAATACGTTGACGCGCGGTTCGCCGAAGAAGCCGAACTGGCGTCCCTGGATATGACGGGCGACGAGCGCACCGAGTGCGGCTTCGGAGACGCCGCGCGCCTGTGCGACGCGAGGTACTTGGAGCCGTGCGTTCGCCGGCGAGATGTCCGGGTCGAGCCCGGAGGCCGACGCTGTGACCATGTCCGACGGAATGCTTCCCTTCACCGCATTGTCGTTCCTCACCGCACTGTCGATCGCCCGCGCGATGAGCGTGTCGGCGAGCTTGGCGTCCGTCGGCCCTTTGTTCGTACCGCCCGACGCTGTCGCGTCGTAGCCGTTGCCAGCGGCCGACGGTCGGGGATGAAAGTACTCGGGCTTTGTGAACGTCTGCCCGATCAATTCACTGCCGACGACGCGCCCGTTCACCGTCACGAGCGAGCCATTCGCCTGCCGCGGAAAGACGGCTTGGGCGAGGCCCGTCATCGCGGCGGGATAGAGCAACCCGGTGAGGACGCACAACACGAGCGTCATCATGATTGCCGGTTGAATCTGTTTCTGAACCATGAGTGGTTTCCTCGAACCGTCAGGACGTCAGTCGTAAGACGACCAGTAGCATGTCGATGATCTTGATGCCGATGAACGGCACGACGAGCCCGCCAAGCCCATAAAGGAACAGATTCCGGCGCAGAATGACCGCCGCGGACGCGGGCCGATACGTCACTCCATGCAATGCGAGCGGGATCAGTGCGATAATGATGAGCGCGTTGAAGATCACGCTCGCCAGGATCGCTGACTGCGGCGAATGCAGCCGCATGATGTTGAGCGTCTGCAAAACAGGATACGTCGCGACGAACATCGCCGGGATGATCGCGAAGTACTTGGCGACGTCGTTGGCGATGGAAAATGTCGTCAGCGATCCGCGCGTCATGAGCAACTGCTTACCGATCTCGACGACCTCGATCAGCTTCGTGGGGTTGGAGTCGAGGTCGATCATGTTGCCTGCTTCTTTCGCCGCCTGCGTACCGGTATTCATGGCGACGCCGACGTCCGCCTGTGCCAACGCGGGAGCATCGTTGGTCCCGTCGCCCGTCATCGCGACGAGCCGGCCACCAGCCTGCTCGCGCTTGATGAGCGCCATCTTGTCTTCGGGTTTCGCCTCGGCGAGGAAATCGTCGACGCCGGCTTCCTTCGCGATCGCTGCTGCCGTGAGCGGGTTGTCACCGGTGATCATCACCGTGCGAATGCCCATCGCGCGGAGACGATCGAATCGCTCGCGGATACCACCCTTCACGATGTCCTTCAAATAGACGACGCCGAGGATGCGTGTGCCTTCCCCGTTGCCGTTCGCCTTCTCCGCAACGACCAGCGGCGTTCCGCCTTCTAGCGCGACTTGCTGAATGGTCGTCTCGAGATCAGCCGGGGTGTGGCCTCCATGGTCTCGCACCCACGCGAGGATGGCGTCACCCGCGCCTTTGCGAACCTGATATCCCTCGGTATCCACTCCGCTCATGCGCGTGCTCGCGCTGAATGGAATGAACCTGACATCGCGATGTCCGCCATGCTCGCCGCCGATCTCACGCGCGCGGATTCCGACTTTCGTCTTTGCCAGCACGACGATGCTGCGTCCTTCCGGCGTGTCGTCCGCGAGCGACGCGAGCTGCGCCCGATCAGCGAGAAGCTCCGGCGCCACACCGGAGACGGGGAGAAAGTCCGATGCTTGTCGATTGCCGAGTGTGATCGTGCCGGTCGTGTCGAGCAGCAGCGTATTGACGTCGCCCGCGGCCTCGACAGCGCGGCCACTCATCGCGATTACGTTCTGCTGGATCATTCGGTCCATGCCGGCGATGCCGATCGCGGAGAGCAGCCCGCCGATCGTCGTGGGTATCAGACAGACGAGCAATGCGATGAGAATCGGAATCGTCGTCGAGGCGCCACTGTATGCCGCGAATGGTTGGAGCGTCGCGACCGCAAATAGGAAGACGATCGTCAGCCCGGACAGCAGAATCGTCAGCGCTATCTCGTTAGGTGTCTTCTGACGCGAGGCTCCTTCGACGAGCGCGATCATGCGATCGAGGAAGGTCTCGCCCGGATTCGCGGTAATGCGCATGACGATGTAGTCGGACAACACTTTCGTGCCGCCGGTGACCGCCGAGCGGTCCCCGCCCGATTCACGAATCACCGGCGCGCTCTCGCCCGTGATCGCGCTCTCGTCGACCGACGCGACACCGTCGATGACCTCGCCGTCACCAGGGATGACATCGCCCGGCAGACACACCACGACGTCGCCCTTGTGCAGCCGCTCGGCGTTGACGTCCTCATATCGCGAGCGATCGATGCGGCCATTCCCCGCTGACAGCAACCGCTTCGCCGTCGTCTGGGTGCGCGACTTCCTCAACGCGTCTGCCTGCGCCTTGCCACGTCCTTCGGCCATCGCTTCGGCGAAGTTCGCGAAGACGACGGTGAACCACAGCCACAGGGCGAGTTGGAGCGTAAAGCCCCAATCGGAGCGTCCCTGCGCGAGGTCGCGCACGAAGACGACACTGGTGTACGCCGAGCCAATGAGCACGACGAACATGACCGGGTTCCGCACCATGTGCCGCGGGTTGAGCTTGCCGAACGCGTCGCGAATCGCGCGACGGACGATCGGTGGGTCGAATAGCGGGCGCTTGCGGCTCGACTGCTGTCGCTGCGCCACGGCTTGCGCGGACGGGCGCGACTCACCTGGTGGCGACGAAGGCAAAGTAGGAATCGTGGTCATGGTCAGAACAACTTCCCCGAGCGCATGAGCAAGTGCTCAACAATCGGACCGAGCGAGAGCGCCGGAAAAAAGGTGAGCGCGCTGACGATCAGCACGACGGAGACGAGCAGGATGACGAAGAGTGGCGTTGTCACGGGGAATGTTCCCACCGATTCCGGCGCGATCTTCTTCTCCGCCAAGAAGCCAGCGAGCGCGAGCATCGGCACCATCATCGCAAAGCGGCCGATGAGCGTGTTCATACCGAGCATCGTATTGTAGTAGTAGGTCGTCCCTGTGAGGCCGGCGAAGGCGCTGCCATTGTTGCCCGCAGTGGACGTGAACGCGTACAGAATCTCCGACAGCCCGTGCGGGCCAGCGTTGTTCAAGCCCTTGACACCGGCCGGCAACAGTACCGACACGGCCGTCATTGTCAGAATCGCGGCGGGAAAGATCAGGATGTACAGCATCGCCATCTGAACTTCCCGCGCTTGAATCTTCTTGCCGAGATACTCCGGTGTGCGGCCAACCATCAGGCCCGCGATGAACACGGTGAGCACGACCATAACGAGCATGCCGTACAGGCCCGCGCCCACGCCGCCGAATACCACCTCACCGAGCTGGATGTTCACGAGGGGCACGAGACCGCCAAGCGGCGTGAAGGAGTCGTGCATGGCGTTCACCGCACCGCACGAAGCGTCGGTCGTGACCGTGGCGTAGAGTGCGGAGTTCGCAATACCGAAGCGAACCTCCTTCCCTTCCATGTTACCGCCCGGCTGCGCCGGGCTCGTATGTGGGTCAACGCCAAGCGTTACGTGGATAGGGTTTCCACGTGATTCAGCCCAGTAGGCTGTCGTAACTCCGCCGAAGAACAGCACGAACATTGCGGCCCACACTGCCCAGCCATGCTTCTGACTCTTCACCATCCGACCGAGCAGATACGTCAAGCCCGAGGGAATCATGAAGATCGTGAACATCGACCAGAAGTTGGTCCACGGGGTGGGATTCTCGAACGGATGTGCGGCGTTCGCATTGAAGAACCCACCGCCGTTCGTGCCGAGCTGTTTGATGATTTCCTGACTCGCGACCGGGCCCATCGCGATCGTCTGCTTCCCGCCTTCCAGCGTGACGACGTCGAGATACGGTTTGAAGTTCTGAATCATCCCTTGCTGCACGAACAGGAGCGACAGCACTAAGCACGCGGGTAACAGCACGTATAGCGTGCCGCGTGTCAGGTCCACCCAGAAATTGCCGATGCGTCCTGCCGAACGACGCGCAATACCCCGGACGAAGGCCACGGCGACGGCGATGCCTGCGGCAGCCGATATGAAGTTATGAAATGCCAGCTGCGACATCTGCGAGAGATACGACATCGTCGTTTCGCCGACGTACGACTGCCAATTCGTGTTGGTGGTAAACGACGCCGACGTCTCGAACGCTTGACGGTCGACGACTGCCGGCAGATGCTGTGGGTTGAACGGTAGCACGCCCTGGAGCCGCAGCACGACGTAGGTGAGCAGCATCGACGCCGCGCTGAACAGCAGCATGCCCGCTGCATAACGCGTCCAGTGCTGGTCCTCCTTCGCGTCAACGCCGCAGATCGTATAGATCACGCGCTCGACCGGGCCAAGCCACGTGTACGAACCATCGTAGACGCGCACGAGATACAGTCCGATCGGCTGTGCAACGAGGAGGATGCACGCGCTGTAGAAAAGAATTTGAAGCCAGCCGTTGACTGTCATGGCCTGTCTCAGAACCTCTCTGGGCGCAGTAGCGTGTAGATCAGGTAGACGAGGATCGCCACCGCCAAAAGCGCGGCGATCACACTTTCGAGAGTCATGATGGCTCCTTACCTCCGCGCTCCACGTCCGCCGCGCGGCCTAACCGCTCGCAGGCGGCGACGTACACGATCATGAGCGCAAAAAAGAGGATCGTAGCGACAACGTAGACGAGATCGATCACAGCGCCTTCCTCCGCTTAGCGGACCGTCGGGTGTTCTTGTCGCGGCGCGCGTCGGCCGCCAGGTCAGACAGATTTCTCACGCCGCTCGGCGAGCGCCGCGCCGCGCGACGCGCTTCGAGCAGCCGCAGGCCATTGAAGCGCAGCAACAACTGCACAAGCAAATAGCCTGCGAACAGCACCACGACACCGGCGACGATGAGAATATCCCAATGAATGGCCAACATTCTTGCTCCGACGCGTCACCCCACCGATGCGCGACGAACTCCGTCGAGCCCGCAGGAATGACGACGAAGGCTACCGTTGTGGCCATAAAAGACGCGTAAAGAAGCCCGCCGCAGCGATAAAAAACTTGAAAAAAATTGTCCTTCACTCGCTGCTCCCAGGTGATGACCAGGTTGCCTATCGAGCGCGGGAGCGTCGGCGGAAGATCTCTGTGTTGTAAGGCGAAGCCGACGTCGCGACAATTACCCATTCGGGTAACGATGCGTCAGGCGATGCCTGGCAGATCGGCGTCTGCCGCAATTGCTGTCGCGGCCGGCAGATCGAGCGTGAACACGGATCCGCCACCCGGCCGCGGTGCGAAGCGCACGAACGCGCCTTCAGCTTCGGCCAATCCGCGGGCAATCGACAAGCCGAGCCCGTGTCCGCGAATATCGGGCGGCACTCCAGGCGGACGATAAAACGGCTCGAAGATGCGATCACGCTCGGCCAGTGGAATGCCGGACCCGCGATCCATGATGGCGATCGTTAGGCGCAGGCCCTGATGCCGGACGCGAATGTCCATTGCGCTGCCAGGCGGCGAGTACTTTGCCGCGTTGTCGAGCAGATTGACGACGACGCGAAGCGTTTGCGTGAAGTCGAAGAGGCCGGCGAGGAGCTCGCCGTCGGGAGCGTCGATCAGCACCGCACGATTGCCTAACATTCCGGCGGCACCTTGCAGTGCGGCGCCGAGCAAATCGTCGATCGTGTTGACCGCGAGCGCTGGGCGCACCGCGCCCGCGTGAATCCGCGACAGATCGAGCAAATCACTGACGAGGGCATTGAGGCGGTCGGCCTCGCTCTCGATGATCGCCGCTCGGCTCGAGTCGCCACCACGCAGGAGCTCATTCGCGATGCCCTTTATCGTCGTCAGCGGGGTGCGCAAGTCGTGCGACACCGCCGTCAAGAGCGCGCTGCGCAGACCCTCGACGCGCCGCTCGGCCTCGGCGCGCTCCGCCGTCGCGACGAGACGCGCACGCTCGGCGCCCAGGGCGGCATAGTACGCCAGTGCCACCAGGAGTCGGGCCTGTTCGGGCGAAAGCGAAAGTCCATCGACCAACACGACGCGGAGAACGCCGACCGCGTGGCTGCCTGCCTGGAGGGGCAAGGCAATCGCCCGCACGGCTGGGCGATCTGCGTCGCGCCGAGCAACACCCTCCGAGGCGCGAAAGCTCTCACTCAACCGTTGAAGCATCGATGCGCCCTCGACGCGGGTCACTGCGCGAACAGCGGCCGCGGTCTCCGCCTGTGCCTCCCAGCGTTGTCCACCGGGAGACCGTCGTGGGGGCGGAAGTTCGTGCGCCACACGCACCGTGCCGTCCGTGAGCTCGACCGCACTCGCACCATGGTCGATGATCCACTCGATGAGGCTGCCGCGTGGGGCAGTTCGCGCCGCACGCTCGGCGTCCCCGAGACTGGGGGCGGGCGGATGCTCGAGCGACGCCCCTTCGTCGTTGCGCGCCGAACGCGCGACGCGCGTGATCCGCGCGTCAATGCCATGAACGTAGATCTCACACTTGTCGGCGTCGGTCGAATGACGAATGACGTCAGCGATAGCGCGCAGGGCCTGATTCGCGTCCGCCGCGTTTAGTGTCTCCTCGCCTAACGCTGCAAGCCGGTCGACCTCGATGGCGCGTTGCATCGCTTCGTCAGCTGTCGCGTTGGCACGGTACAGGAGCTGCGCGGCGACAACACTGGTGGTCAAGAACGCCGCAAGGACGAGCCAGTCCAGCGGATTCGCGATCGTGAGCGTGAGGTACGGGACGAGGACGAAGAAGTCGAAGCAAAGGAAGGCCAGGCCCGCCACCGTGAGCCCGAGCGCGCGGCCGCCCGCCGCGCTCGCCGCAAGCACGTTGAGAAGGTACACGTGCGCCACGTGCGCCTTGTCGAGCGACGAGCGCACTACGTACATCGCGACCGTAGCCAGCACGAGAATCGCGAGCATAAGCGCCCAACGGCCGAGCCTTCTCCATCGCGCCGAGGGGTCGCGAACGAACGATTCGGGGTGGCTCGTCTCGAACGAGAACGTCATCACACCACTTCGTCCTCGGGCTCGAATCGATAGCCAACACCGGACTCCGTATGGATGAACCTTGGCCGAACGGGATCCGCCTCGATCTTTCGTCGCAGGTGACCGACGTAGACGCGCAAATATTGCTGCGCATCTCCGACAGCATTGCCCCAGACCTGATGAAAGAGCTGCTGATGCGTCAGTGTCTGCCGGGGATGATTGACGAGCGTCCGTAACAACGCCCACTCGGTCGGAGTCAGGTGCACCAGCGCGCCTTGGCGCTCGACCCGCCGGCGCTGCTGATCGACGACGATGTCGCCGAACGAGATCACGTCCGCGATGCCGCTCTGCTTAACGGCGGCAGCTCGCCGGCGCATCTGGGCGCGAACACGAGCCATGAACTCGACGCTGCTGAATGGCTTGGTGACGTAGTCATCGGCGCCCGCGTCGAGGAGCGCGGCCTTCTCGGTGTCGGCGTGTCGCGCCGACAACACGATGAGCGGTGCCGAGGACCAGCGTCGGATCTCCCGACACACAGAGAGGCCTTCCATATCCGGCAAGCCGAGATCGAGAATGATGAGCGCGGGCACCTCAGCGACGGTCATGTCGATCCCCTCTTCCCCGTTCGTCGCGTCAATCACTCGCAGCTCGGGAGTGTGCTGCTCGTCGCGGAGGCCGAGCCGAAGGAACGTTGGATGTGCATGAAGCGCGTTGCGGACGAGTCGGCGAATCTGCGGCTCGTCCTCGACGATCAGCACAGTAACGGTTTTGTCATGCACGTTTTGAATGATGCCCCACGTAGGCGCGGTAATCAGCCAACGTGTCTCGGTTTTACGAGTTTTTTATGAATGCCCGTCGCCTTTTTGTGCGTCGTTTACGTCGCGAGGCCTACGTTGAACGCTGTCTCTCTCGAGCGTTCATACAGTGACTTTGGGGTCCCTCTTTTCACTCTCGCCCTCGGCGAACGGCCCTGCCGCGAAGCTGATGCGTCGACTGCGAGCGGCGCCGCTCTCACCGCCGGCGGCCGAGCAGCCGCCGGCGTCGCTTGGACGCGTCGACGCCTTCCTCGATCATCTCGTCGAGCTTCCGCTGGCGGAGTGGCTGGCGATCGGCGAAGCCGTCGTCGCCGCTCGGGAACGCGTTCCCGTTAGGCAGCGCGCCTGGGACGAGCTCGAGGCGACGCTCGTGAGCGGACGGCTCGGCGTGACGATGTGGTGCGTTCGCGATGCCGTCGACACCGCCGCGCACATCGCCACTCGCGAAGCATACCGGTGGTCGCGGCAGGAGCGAGGAACCTTCGCTGCAGCACACGGTGCGGCGGAGGTGGCGGCCCTGGCGCTGCTTGCGCGCGACGATCTCTCGACAGAGACCTATCGCGCGCTCACAGTACCCTTCGCGGCGTGTATTGACGCCGCGGAATCAAATCACCGAGGCTGATGTGCCCCGTCGCGACCACCGCCAACGGTCGCAGTCTTGTCCTTGTCCCACAGGAAGCGCTGCAAGAACGTTTGCATGTGGTCGAAGAACAAGAGCCAGCGCTGATGAATGAGCGTCTCGTGCGTGTCGTCAGGCACCACGACCAGCTCGAAGTATACGTTGCGCTGTCGCAGGAGATCGACGAGACCGATCGTTTGGGCGAACGGCACGTTGCGGTCATCGTCGCCCTGCCAGATCAGCACGGGGGATTTCCATCCGTCAATCGCCGCGATGGTTGACGATTGGTAAGTCACGTCGGTCGAGTCGAGCGTATTTCCCCACAGATGCACGCCGGCCATGTCGACGCCGGCGGCAAACATGTCGGAGTTCCGCGCGAGTGCCTGCGACGTGAGCACCCCGCCGTATGAGAGTCCCCAGATTCCAACCCGCGTCGGATCGACATCGGGACGCCCTTGCAGGTATTTCCCGGCAGCGACGACGTCCTTGTACTCATTGTTGCCAAGCCAGCCGGATTTCGGCGCCGTTCGAAACGACTTGCCGTAGCCGATGCCGCTTCGGTAGTTCACCGACATCACGACGTATCCAAGACTCGTCAGCCATTCGTTTACCGCATACGCCGTGTGATAGAAATCCATATAGTGGTAGCCGAGCAGCATCTGCCGGCTCGGTCCGCCATGAACGAAAATGATCGCCGGCCGCCGCTCGCCAGCCTTCAGATCTTTCGGCAGGAAGAGCTGGTTGTGGAACTCGAGCCCATCGTCCGCTTTGAGGATCACCGGCTGTGGTACGACTTGCTCCGTCGACGGAAACTCCTTGCCTAACGTTGGATAGATGATCTTCGGCGCGCCGCCCGACGACGTCATGATGCCGACGGACAAAGGACGCGTCGCGGCCGACGTGAGCACCGCGATCTGCTTCCCGGAGGCAAGCGGCGCCGGATACATCTCGATCTGATCGCCCGTCGTGAGCTGCGTCGCCGGCCCGCCCGCGGTCGCCACCCTCCAGACATGGCGGCGATCGATGTCGCCAACGTTGCTCGCGTAGAACAGTGTCTTGCCGTCCGTCGACAAGCCTAACGTCTCGAGCGCGCCCTCACCGGGCGAGAGCTCGATGGGCGTCTGTGTACCGCCACGTGCGCTGACGGCGTAATAGCGGATCCATTCGTCCGGCTCTTGCGCGAAGATGAGGTTGTCGCCCGCCCACTTGATGCGATTGATGCTCGCGAATGTTTTTGCATTGGGCGCACTATGCCAGGCTTCCTGTGCGCTGTCCGTCGCGACATCGACGACCATCAGCGACAGCGTGTAGCCACCGCGGAACGTCGCGCGATAGAGACCGTCTGGCTTCGCGGAGTTGGTGTCGTTCTCTCCTCCGCGGCCCGCGCCGCGTCCGCCTCGTCCGCGCCCAGCGCCGCCCGGCGTCGCCGGGACGATGCCGGGAAGGCCCGGCGCGGCTTGCTGTCCGTACGGTGTCCCTGGACGCCGAATGAACGCAATCTGCCTGCCGTCCGGCGACCAGGTCGGACTCACGTCGTAATCCACGCTTGGCGCGGCGTAGTGCACGCTGCGCGCCTTCACATCGTAGATGCCGATGAGCGAGTGATAATCACGCACGCTCACGTAGGCGAGCTTCGACCCGTCCGGCGACCACTGAGGCTCACTGTTCTTGCCCCAACCTTTGATGAATGGCAGCTCGTTGCGGTCGATCGCCGCCGTGGTTCCCGTTCGCGTCACCGGAACTCGATAGATCTGACCCTCCTTCGCGAACGCGATCGAGCGACCGTCGGGAGACATGACAGGACCATTTCCTTCGATCACACGCCATGCGCCGCTGCCATTCGTGCGTGCCACCCAGATCGCGCGCTCTGGTCCGTTCGGATTGCTGCTCGGGTTCGCGATCCAGCCTTCGGTATTCGGCTCACTCCCGCGGACGAAGGTCACGATCGTTCCATCGTCCGAGATGGAAAGCTCGGAGAGCACGACGCCGTCGTCGTTGAGGAAGTTCGTAATCCGTACCGGTCTGTAGTCCGGCGCCGCGGCCGTGAAGACGTTGCGCTGGCCTCGCTCGTAAACGAGCCATGCAATGCGATCGGCTTTTTTCGCCGAAATCAGATCCGAAGGAAATCCCGGGCTCAGAAATTGGCCGATGGTGGGTTTGTTCTGAGCACCCGCCGGTGAGAGCGCAGCTGCAACGAGCGCCGCCGCACAAAGGCGGCGGCGTAAGGATGGCACTTTCATTGAGGACATGTGAATTGTGGAGTTGTTCTTCACTTCATTTCGGGACGTCCGCGCACGTTCCGACTGATCATTGTGGAAAGGACGAAAGGCGAAAAGGCCGGGGGACGGATTTGTTGAACGACCTCAGTAGGCCTTCGCGCTCGTACTCAATAGGTGTGCTCTAACAAAGTCTTTCGTTTCCATCGCGAGCGGCGTCTTGAATGCAGAGGAGCGATCAGTCACATCCGTTCAATCTGTGAAATCCGTCCTCCCTGCTTTTTCGCCCTTTCTCATCTGGCTCGAGGTCCGTGAAGATCATTGACTTTCTTTCAGACGATCATGGCGAGCCCGCTGTGGCGCCTCGTCCGCCGCGACCGCCGGCATTCTTGCGGCCGAGGAGATCCAAGTCGCTGCCGAGTCCGAAGTACATCCCGCTCACGGTGTTGTCCGCGGAGATTTCAAATTTGATAAACGTCGGCCCCGTAGGCGCCGTCAACGGCAGGATCCAGCGGAAGTTGTTAGCACTCCAGTACTCGAGCGGCCCGCGAATGTCGCCGCGCGCGAGCTCGAGGCGGCCGTCTTTGAACGTGACCGTCATCTCGCCGTACAGACTATCGGCGTAGGTGCCGGCGAACGCGCTGAGCGGCACGGACGACTGGGCACCCGCGACATGACCGGCGAGCTGCACCGTCTGCACCGAGTCGGCGCGCTTCCGCTGCTGCAGAAAGCGGGCGTACGCTTCCCCGCTCCAGTCCCTCATCGGCGCGCCTAGCGCTCGGTCGAAAACGTACTGCTCGAGCAACTCCGGAAGCTGCGCGCCCTGCATGTTGCTCAACACCACAACGCCGACCTTCTTCTCGGGCAGCATGCCGACGGCGGCTGTCATGCCGAGCGTGTTCCCACCATGCTGCCAGGATAGCTGGTTTCGATAATCCTCAACCATCCAGCCCATGCCGTATGAAGTGAAGCGCTTCACCGGCGCGGTATCGGCCACGCCGCCACGGCCGCCCGTGCTCGGGATGAGGATCTGCGGCGTATGCGTTTCACGGAGCGCCGCGCTTGCGACAAGGCGTTTACCGCTCACGACGCCGTCGTTCAGTTGGAAGCGGAGCCACTGTGCCATGTCGGCCGCGCTCGACATGATCGCACCCGCGGGGGCGATGTTCTCCGCGTCGAAGGGCGGCTTCGCAAATGCCGTGTCGTGATCCAGCCCGTGTGGCGTGGCAACATTGGAATTGCTGAGTCCTTTGTACGTCGTGACGGTCGACGTCATTCCGAGCGGCGTGAAGATCCGCTGGCGAACGAGATCGTCCCAGCTGCTTCCCGCCGCCTTCCCCGCGGCCTGTCCGGCAGCGAGAAACATCATGTTCTGATAGGAATAGCGCGAGCGGAATGGGGACTCCGGCTTGAGAAAGCGCACGCGGTGCAGGACCTCGTCACGCGAGATGCCGGAGCCAAGCCAAGCGAGCTCGCCGCGCGCAATGCCGCTGCGATGGGTGAGCGCGTCGCGTACTGTGACCCCCTCGTTCGCCACGGGATCGTACAGGCGAAAGTCCGGGAGGTACGTCGTGAGACGATCGTCCCAATGCATCTTCCCTTCGGCGACGAGCATCGCGACGAGTGTCGCGGTAAACGCCTTCGAGCTGGATCCAATCTCGAAGAGCGTTTTCTCATTGACCGGGGTCCGCGTGACGACGCTCTGCACGCCAAATCCCTTGGCGTAGATCACCGAGTCGTTACGGACGATCGCGATGCTGAGGCCGGGAATCTTCCACGTGTCGATCGCTTTGGTAACGTAAGCGTCGAGGCCGGGATAGGGTTCTTTGCTCTGCGCGGACGCGCCTTGCGCCACAAGAATGAGCGATGTAGCGAGGGTCCCCGACAGCACGACACGTGCGGACAACCTAAACATGAAGGGATGTTTCCTGTGAGAGAGTGATGATCGGAACCGAGCACCTAGCACCTAGTACCTTTAGGGTATCGTAAACTCGCCCCGAACGCCGGATATGATTTGCGAGGCAACGATGTTCGGGTTGTTGTCTCGCTCGATGTCCGGCACTGGCAGACATACCGTAGCGCCGTACACGCCACCCTGCAAATAAGGCGAGCCGGCGGCGGGGACCAACGGGAGCGCAAGTCGTTCGATGTCGAACCCACGGAAGCCCTCGAGGAACAACACCCGCTGACGCTCGCTCGCGATCAGCGCCGTGATCGACGCGTCGTCGGTCTGCCCGGTGTAGGGATTCAGGCCGACCGCGGCCCGCATCGTGTTGATGACGCTCACGGCATTCGCTCCACCCTGCGCCTCCGCGAGGATGAGCTGTGCTTCTGCATAACGAGTGATCGGCATCGGCAGCGCTTCGCCTGCGGTGAGAGTCGCCGCGTTGTACTTGGCTGGGATATAGATCTGTGCGACGCCGTCGGCCGGCGCGGTTTTGAGCAGCGTCATTGCCGAGCGCGGATCGGCTTGCCCGTTCTCGGTGGTGAGCCCCCGCGCCGTCGTTTCGACGGTTGCCGTGCCCGCGGTGGAGATCGCCTGGAATACGTGGTTGAAGCGGCGAGCATTCGTCGCGTCCATCGCCGCGTTGAAGACGAACCCGGACGGAACGAGCTGTGCGTCGACGATGGCTCCCGTGAGGTTGTGTTGGTACAGTCTCACGCGAGCACGTCCCGCGTAGGCCGCATTCAATACGCTCGTTAGGCCTGCCGTCTGTGCCGCGGCGATCGCGGCGGTGAAGCGCGCCTCCGCGACCGCGAATATTCCCTTTTGATCGACGAGCGGCCCCATGTCGAAAGCAGCCTGGCACATCGACATACCGAGCGTGGCGTAGCTGAAGCCGGCGTATAGATTGGCCTGCGCCTGGAGCGACACAAGACTGGGTACCTGAGCCGCGGTCCAGCCACTCAGGCTCTTGATCGCCGCGTCGGCTTCACCGCGCGCCGTCGATAGCGGCGTGTAGATACCTGTCTGCGTCGTACAGGCGTTGACGCCATAGAAGCCCGATGTGAATCCATTGTCGCGCCGATCGAGATTCCAGTCGCCGTTGTTGAGCGACGCATCGTGCAGCTCGTCCGTCGCGACTCCCTCAGCGACGACGAACGACCCGAATGCGCACTCGAAATCGCCGATGACGCTATTCACCATCAACGTCGCGTACGCGGGATTCGAGTAGATGTCCGCAGGCACCGAGTTGGGCGCCTGAACCTTGAGCAGATCCGACGTGTTGCACGCAGCAAGGAGCACGGCAAAGCCAGCTGCTGCCGCCAGCCGTCTGTATCGCATCGGAGTCATAGAGGTCTCTCGAGTGTCTTTGAACCGGGCTAATAACCGAGTCGGATACCAATCACGACTGACGTGAGCTGCGGGAACTCCGTTTGATCCGTGCCGATGTTGCCGCTCATGCCGCTGGCCGCGATGAGGCTGTTCTCTGGATCGAGGCCCGTGTACCTGGTCCACGTCCCCAGGTTGCGCCCGCTGACGGTGACCGCGAGCGACTTCGCGCCGACATAGCGAATTGCGTTCACCGGCGCGTCGAAGGTGAGCGCCACCTCGCGGACCTTCACGAAGTTCGCGGATCGGATCCAGTAGTCCTGGAGTTGGCCGCCATTCTGCGCCTGCGCCACGACCGCCGGACTGTACCGCTCGGGATAGATATTCTCGAGGCAATCGTTGAAGACCTGACACGTTTGCTCGTAGTTGGTGTCCGTCTTCTTGAAGCCACGCTGCATGTCCAGCATCACGTAGAGCCGGAAGGCGCTGTAGCGGAAGTTGTTGATCCATGCTCCGGTCGTCGTCGGAATGGAGTGTCCGACGTAGACGAGTGGCGCCTGCACGGTGGACGTCCCCGGCGCGAAGCAGGCGATCGTCCCGCCGCGGCCGTCATCACACATCGCATTGATTGCCTTACGAGTCGTTGGATCGAACGTCGCGCTCACGACGCGATACGTGAACAAGTCGAAGGGCGAGTAGCCGATGCGCTGGAATACGTCGCCGACCGTTCCGACCTGCGTGTTACCGCCAGTGACGTTGATCAACGTGTCGCCGCCCGAACCCAGCTTGATGATCTTCGATGACACGCCGGCGACGTTGAATTGCATGTCCCAACCGAAATTGCGCCTGTTCACCAGCTGACTCTTGAGCGCGAGCTCGTAGCCCTTCTTGTTGATCTGACCCGCGTTCAGGTACTGTGTGCTCGCGCCAAAAGCCGTGGACGGCGCCACGGTGCTCGCGAGAATCGCGTCGTGGGACACGTCGCGGTACAGCGTGAGATCGACACCGAAGCGATCGTTGAGTAGGCCCGACTCGAATCCAGCCTCCGTGCCGAGAACACGTTCGGGCTTGAGCTCGGGATTACCGATCGTGTTGTTCGTCAGCGTCGTTAGGCCGTTTGGCCCGGCGACGGGCGCGAGCGTCCGCAGCGCCGAGTTGGTGAGCGGTTGCTGGCCCGAGCCGCCGTACGCTCCGCGGAAGCGCAGCTCGCTCACCCACGTGGGGAGGAATCGCCGCGCGGCGGGATCGT
>JANWKK010000147.1 GCA_025451425.1 Gemmatimonadaceae bacterium | reverse complement strand
TCGAGGAGTTGGGAGCCGATCGCATCGTCGGCACGGTGCTCAATCGAGTCAACGAACGCGCGATGACCGTCCACAGCTACTACGGCCGCTAGTACCCCTCGCGCTGATCCATTCCGGAGCCGCTGTACTGATGTGCGCACACTAGTCTTCGCCAAGGGTGGTCAAAGGTGTGCGTCGTTGGTACTAAAGTCCTTCAAGCTGAAGACATTCGGGACTGGTCTGAGTGCGAGCGTTCTGAGCGCCTCTCGTAACGCATTGATATGACGAGCATTAACCGCCAGTTTGTCGGGCAGGCGCATCGGACGCATCTTTGCTCCAAAGACCATTGATGTCCCTGCGGATCAACGTATGTTGTCGTTGGCTTTGTGCCTTCGCGGCAGGGAGCACTCTTGTTTTCGCACTGGCGTGCAGCCGCGATCCCAATGCCGCGAAGCGTCGGTATGTGGAACGGGGGGATCGCGCGGCCGCCGCCGGCAAGTATTCAGAGGCGGTGCTCGAGTATCGGAACGCCGTGCAGCAGGCGCCTCGTGCGGGCGACGCGCGAAAGAAGCTGGCCGATGCGCTGGTGCGCGCGGGAAATCTGCCAAACGCCCTTGGGGAGTACGTCCGCGCCGCCGACCTTCTGCCCGACGACCTTTCCCTTCAGGTCAAGGCGGGCAATCTACTTCTGCTGGCGGGCCGCTTCGACGACGCGAAAGCGCGCGGCGAGAACGTGCTCGCGCGGGACAAGCAGAATGTCGACGCCGCGATCCTGGTCGCCAACGCGGACGCCGGCCTGAAGGATCTCGACGGCGCTGTTGCGCAGATCGAAGACGCGCTCAAGGTCGATCCCGACCGCAGCGCCACCTACTCGAACCTCGGACTGCTCGAGCTCAGTCGCGGCAAGCGTGAAGCCGCGGCGCAGGCATTTACGAAGGCGGTGGCGCTCGCACCCGGGTCTGTCGCGCCGCACCTGGCGCTCGGCCACTTTTACTGGCTCACCGGCGATGTCGTGGCGGCTGAGGCCTCGTTCAAGCGCGCGTTGGCCATCGATCCCCGTAGCGCCCTGACCAACCGCGTGCTCGGGAACTTCTATCTCGCCACGCATCGTCTGCAGAGCGCAGGGCCGTTCTTCCAGACAACCTACGACGTCACGAAAACGCAGGACGCCGCCTTTGCGCTGGCCGATTACGACATGTCGATGGGCAAGGACGCGGCCGCCGTCGAGCTGCTGCAGCCGCTCTCGGCAGGCTCGGCGGCGGCAACCGTGCGGCTCGCCGAGATCGACTATAAGAACGGCCGGCACGATGTGGCGTACGGGCGGCTCGCGAGTGTGCTGTCGAAGGATCAGGCCAACCTGCAGGCGCTGCTCGTCAAGAGCGCGTTGTTGATCTCGGACCTCAAGCTGGACGATGCACTAGCCAGCGCGAATCTGGCGGCGCAGCGGCACCCCGACTCCACCTCCGCCTTTTTCACGCTGGGTCGAGTACAAGCGGGCCGCCAGCAGCTGGACGCCGCGATTGCCGCGTATCAGGAAGCGCTGCGGCTGAATCCAAGGGCGACGCAGGCGAAGATCGCGCTGGCTCAATTGCACCTGGCAGAGGGCCGGCCGGACACCTCTGTCGGATTCGCGCAGGAGGCGCTCGCGAACGAGCCAGGGAATGGCGATGCCCGCCTGCTCTTTGTTCGCGGACTGCTTGCGCGGGGCGACCTGGACCGGGCGGCCACCGAGCTCAAAGACTTGACGACGCGCTTTCCTGATGCGGCGCCCGTTCACACGCAGATGGGGATGCTCCTCGGGCGTCGACACGACTACGCCGGGGCGCGGAAGGAGTTCGAGCGCGCGACGCAGCTCAATCCCGCCGATGCCGACGCGTTCGGAGGGCTCGTTGCCCTCGACCTGACCGCTCGAGATTCGGCGGCGGCGCGTGCGAGAGTGGACGCCAGGCTTGCAGCCTCGCCGACGCCGTGGCTGCTCGTGCTCGCCGCGCGGACGTATGCCGCGACGGGCGATGTGCCAGCGGCCCAAGGATTTCTCCGACGTGCCATCGCCCTCGATAGCGGTTTCCTGCCCGCGTATGGCGCCCTCGGACAACTGTATGCCTCCGAAGGTCAGTTGGACGCGGCGCGCGCAGAGTTCGAGACGCTCGCGTCGCACTCGCCGAAACCGGTCGGCGCCCTGACGATGCTGGGCATCATTCTTCAGGCCAAGGGCGACGTCAGCGCGGCGCGCGATCGATTCGAGCGTGCGCTGCAGTTGGATCCCGAGGCGGCGGTTGCAGCGAACAACCTCGCGTGGATCTACGCGGAGACTGGCGGCAACCTCGATGTGGCGCTGCACCTCGCCCAGGTGGCTCAGAAGCACTTGCCCGGCGTGGCGGAGATCGGCGACACCCTCGGCTACATCTATTACAAGAAGAACCTGGCGCCGCTCGCGATCTCGACGCTGACCGTCAGCGCCGAGAAGGATCCAGGCAATGCCTTGTATCAGTATCACCTGGGGCTCGCGTACGCGGGCGCCGGTGATGCGAAGCGGGCGACGCAGCTGGTGGCGCATGCGCTGGAATTGAAGTCCGATTTCAGCGGCGCGCAAGAGGCGAGGGAGCTGTTGCGCTCTCTCAGTCCTCAGTAGTTTCCGTTTCCCCGATCCCGTGCCTTCACATCGCTGTAAGCGAGAGGGCGAAGCTACGCCCAATTCCTGTGTCATTCCACCACACACCGACGTCACCTGCCGCCAGAAGGAGCGATTTCCGAGAGCAGGCTGACTTTTCGTCGCAGTCGCCGAGACTGTTGATCGCCCCTGTCTTCGCCAGGTTCATTTCGACGCGGATGCCCATCATCCAAGAATCAGCTAACACGTTTGAATATAGCCAATTGGCAGATTCATCGACGCGTGAATGCCAGCGGCGCCGCAGTGCAGTTTCTGGCGTGACCTTTGCCCCTCGAGCTGCCGAACTCGAATCCATTCAATCCATGTCCTCTTACCGTCACGTGCTCGAAGGGGTCGTCGGCACTGTCAGTGCCCAGACAGGTGGCGTCGACGAACGTCTGCGCAGACGCAGAGTGCAGGAGCGCGACGAATTGGATCGCAGCCCGTATGGTCTTGCGTTCGAGGGCCGCTTCGGCCAAGCCTACAACGAAGAGGCGTTTCGATATTTTCTCGAGATCGAGCGAAGGCGCTCGGCGGTGTCTCGCCACCCATTTCTACTGCTCCTGGTCGATCTGAAAAAACAGCTCGAGCTGAGCACGCGGGTCGATTCTGTGGCGGGCAGGCTGTTCTCCGCGCTGTCGACGTGCGTGCGCGAGACCGATTTCATCGGGTGGTACCACGACGGGCGCGTCGCCGGAGCCGTGCTCACGCAGCATGCCGACGCCGCCGTTCGCGACGTGCCGGACATCGTGCGGCAGCGGATCGCGTCGGCGCTTCGAGACGCGCTCTCGCCCGAATGCGCCGATCACGTCGAGGTGCGCGTCTATCAACTGCCGGCGAGCGCGAAAGGCGAAGCCGATGAGTGACAAAGGTCGTGCGCAGTTGCTCGACGAACGGCTGTTCCGAGGCGCGTTCCTCAGAGAGCGGAAGCGCGCGGATCGTTCGGACCGGCCGCTGGCGTTGCTGCTCGTCGGAATGACGGCGTCCGCTGGATTGGAGTCGGCCTCCGTCTGGCGCCGCGTCGTCGATGCGATGTCCGCCGCGAAGCGTGAAACCGACGTCATGGGATGGTTCGATCGGCGCACGACGCTCGGGCTGATTCTTCCCGACGCGCCAATCGGCGATTCTGAGTTTGCCACCGACTTTCAGGCGCGCGTCTGGCGCGAGCTGACGCAGCGGCTCGACGCAGGGGCGATCGCGCGGCTGACGATTGACATGCACGCGCATCGCGGCACGCCGAGCGTGGCCGCGATGCCATCCATCGATCCGTTCCTCGCCAGCCCCGTTCGCGATGTGCGCCGGATCGCGTACGACGTTGCGAAGCGCCTGCTCGATGTCGCCGGCAGTGCGGTTCTGCTGGCGCTGCTTGCTCCGCTCTTCCTGGTGATCGCGGCGCTCGTGAAGCTCACTTCGTCTGGCCCGGTTCTCTACCGGCAGCAGCGTGTCGGGCAGATGATGAAGCCCTTCAGGATGCTCAAGTTTCGCACGATGCACCAGAACGCCAACGACGCGATTCATCACCAATTCGTGACCTCGTTCATCAAGTCCGGCCCTGAGGCGCAGGAGGCGGGTAAGAAGGGCGTGTTCAAAATTACGGACGACCCGCGCGTGACTCGCGTCGGCCGGGTACTGCGGAAAACGAGCCTCGACGAGCTGCCGCAGCTCTGGAACGTCCTGCGCGGCGACATGTCGCTGGTCGGACCGCGTCCGCCGATTCAGTACGAAGTCGATCAGTATCAGCCGTGGCATCGCCGCCGGGTCCTCGAAGCCAAGCCAGGCATTACCGGTCTCTGGCAGGTCGCAGGACGCAGCCGCACGACATTCGACGACATGGTTCGTCTGGACCTTCGGTACGCGAAGGATCCCACGCTGTGGACGGACGTCAAGATTCTTCTGGCGACGCCTGGCGCCATCATCGCGGGGAAGGGTGCATGCTGACGGAGACGAAATTGCCGGCAGACAACTATCTGTCCATTGCGCCCGATGTGAAGCTCGGGAAGGACGTCAAGCTCGCGCGATTCATCAACCTGTATGGGTGCGAGATCGGCGACGAGACGAAGATCGGCGCGTTCGTCGAAATTCAGAAGAACGCCTCGGTCGGCCGGCGCTGCAAGATTTCGAGCCACACGTTCATCTGCGAAGGCGTGACCATCGAAGACCACGTCTTCATCGGCCACGGCGTCGCGTTCATCAACGATTCGTTCCCGCGAGCCACCACCGCCGGTGGCGCGCTTCAGACCGAGAGCGATTGGAAAGTCGAGCGCACGCTCGTCAGGCAGGGTGCGTCGATTGGATCCGGCGCGACGATTCTTTCGAACGTGGTGATTGGCGAGCACGCGGTGGTCGGCGCCGGCAGCGTCGTGACCCGCGATGTGCCGCCTCACACCATCGTCGCCGGTAATCCCGCCCGTAAGCTTCGGACCATGAAGGTTGAGTCAGGACTTCCGAAATGAACAGCGATAAGAGCCTCTTGTTGGACCCGCCGGCACCCCGTGCGTTTGGAAAGGGATTCACGTTCGAAGCGCCGGACGCGCCGGACGATGTCGTGCGCGTCGGCGTGATCGGCTATGGCTACTGGGGGCCGAACATCGTCAGAAACCTGCACGCGTTGGACAGCTGTCATGTCGCCGCGGTCTGCGATAAGAGCACGGCGGCGCTGCGGCGCGCCCAGCGCGCCTATCCCGGCACGCACATGACGTCCGACTTCCAGGAGATCCTGATGTCTCCGGATATCGATGCGGTCGCCATCGTCACGCCCGTATGGACGCACTTCGACCTGGCAAAATCGGCGCTGGAGAACGGCAAGCACGTCTTCGTCGAAAAGCCGTTCACGTCGACCTCGGCACAGGCCATCGAGCTCATGGAGCTCGCCGAGCGCAAGAACCTCAAGATCATGGTCGACCACACCTTCCTCTTCAGCGGCGCCGTGAGGAAGATCCGCGAGGTCGTCGATGCCGGCACGCTCGGGTCGCTGTACTATTTCGACTCGACTCGGGTGAATCTCGGCCTCTTCCAGCACGATGTGAGCGTCGTGTGGGATCTCGCGCCGCACGATCTCTCGATCATGGATTACCTCATCACAGAGCAGCCGGAGGCCGTCGTGGCGACCGGCGGCAGGCACCTGAACGGCCATGCCGATATGGCGTTCATCACCGTCTACTTTCCGCAGAACATCGTCGCGCACGTGAACGTGAACTGGCTTTCGCCCGTGAAGGTGCGGACGACGCTCATCGGCGGCAAAGACAAGATGCTCGTCTGGAACGATCTCGAGGCAGACGAGAAAATCAAGATCTACGACAAGGGCGTCCAGATCACGAGCGGCGAGAGCGTGTACGACCTGCTGGTCAGCTATCGTTCGGGCGATGTGTGGGCGCCGAAGGTGGAGCAGACGGAAGCCTTGAAGGTCGAGCTCGGGTACTTCGCCGACTGCATCGTGAATGACCGTACTCCGTCGAACGACGGCGCCGCCGGCCTGCGCGTGGTCAGGCTGCTCGAGGCGGCCGACCAGTCGTTGAAGGAGCGGGGCAAACTGATTCCTCTCTAATCGTCTGATCGGCGCCCTTCGCAGGTCGCGATTCCCCGTCGCGACCGCTATTTTTTCGAACGTTTTGGACCCCCTGGCGGCATCTTCGCGGCAGCTCTGCAAAGACCATGCGCACAGCCTTTCAGGACTACTACCGGTGTCCGGAGACGTACGGTCACTTCGACGCGGGCGAACTGCGATCGGGCGATGGGTATTTCAAGTTCTACGAAGCCATCGGCTACGGTCGCCTGCTCGGCGGCCTGCAGGCCGATCAAATAACGGAAATGCTTCCTGACGT
>JANWKK010000146.1 GCA_025451425.1 Gemmatimonadaceae bacterium | reverse complement strand
GCGCGATCGAGGACCGCGCCGGTATCGTTCGTGTAGTGCTCATACTCGTCGCGCTGGAGCCAGACGCGCGCCTTCGGGAAGAGATCCGCACCGTCCAGGTGGTCCCAGTGAATGTGGGAGATCACGACGTCGGTAATGTCCTCCGGCTTCACCCCCAGCGATGCCAGTGCCTCGCTGGGCTTGGCGTAGGGACTCGGCTTCCAGCCTTCGATGAACTTGTCGCGATAGAAGCCGGCATCCAGGAGCACCGTGCGTCCGCCACCGCGCATGAGCCACACGGTAAACGCCAGCGGCGTTCGTCGCGACGAGTCCGCACCGGCAACGAGATAGCGCGTCGGATAATTCTCGACCGTCGCGAAGCGGATAGCATATACCTCGTACGCGGGGGGCGGCCGAAAAAACGCGAGTGCAACGAGCAGCGTCGCGAAACGTAGTGTCGTCATGTTCTCGAAGAAGCAGAACCAAGCGCCGAATGGCAAGCACATTGCCGGCTCTTCCCGGGAGTGTGCTGATGTCTCAGAATTCCAGATTGGCGCCGAGGATCTCGTAGCACCAAGGACCTAGCACTTAGCCCCTCTCCCCATGCCATGCCTCTTAGTGATTTTCGCGCTTGCTGCGCCGCGGCTGGTGATTCTGTGCCTGTATTTCCTCTCGACGTGGTTCAACGGACTCTTTCAGACGCCCTTGTACCCGGTTCTCGGTTTTATCTTTTTGCCGACGACCATGCTCTGGTATACGGCGGTTGTGCATTGGTTCGGCGGTCAGTGGACGCTCTGGCCGGTGATTGGACTCATCATCGCGCTCGCGATCGACGTGTCGCCAGCCAGTCACCGCCGTCGAGCGCGCGCTCGAGCTGACTGATGCCGATACTCGCCGTTCCGTTTTCGCTTCCGCTCGGTAAGGAAACGAACATCGAGCGTGGACGCGTCCAAACGAAGGTGTATCAAGTGCGCGGCGTGGCTCGGTGGGAGAGCAACCGCTTGACGCTGGAGTGGTCGGGCAGCATCGAGATCAGCGAAATCGAGAATACGAGCGTTCGTAACCTTCGGCAGTCGGTACCGGCACAGCGGCTCGTGCTTCCGACGGAGCGCATCGCGAGCGTCGACGTACGTGGGCGTTGGTGGAAGCCGCACATCGAGCTGCGAACGACGGGCATCGCCCCGCTGGAGCTCGTTCCAGCGGCATCGGGTGGACGCGTCCTTCTCCGCATCGCGCGACGCGACTGGAACGCCGCCCGCGACCTCGTTTCGCACGTTCAGCTCGAGATGGCCGACGTCGAGGTACGCGACGCCGAGCACGCGCATGATGCCTGACGCGCGGCGCGTGGCGCGTGAATAACAGCTAGCCCCTAGCTGCCTAGCCCCTAGTCCCCTAGCCCCTAGCCCCTAGCCCCTATGGACGTCGCTCAGAACTTCATCGACCGTTCCCGCGCCTATCTCACGGACGAGTTCCGGATTAAGCTGCGGAAGACTCTCGACGCGCTGCCGGACGAGATGCTCTGGTGGCGGCCTAACGACGAGTCGAACAGCGTTGGCAATCTGGTGCTGCATCTCGAGGGCAACGTTCGTCAATGGATTGTGGGCGCTGTTGGCGGTGCGCCCGATGTTCGCAATCGGGCGGGCGAGTTCGCGGCGCGAGAAGGTGGCACGCGTGAGGAGCTCATGTGCCGAATGGAGCAAACGCTCGACGAGGTGGACGCCGTGCTGGCCAAGCTGCGGCCGGAGCAACTAACGGAACGGCGGCGTGTACAATCTCGGGATGACTCGAAACTCGAAGCGGTGTATCAGGTCGTCCAGCACTTCGCGCTTCACTTGGGCCAGATCATTCTCGTCGCCAAAGCGCAGGTGCCGGGCGCGGTAAAGTTCTACGCGGACGCCGGCGGCAACGCACGACCGATTTGGCGAGAGGGGGCGCAGCGCTGACCACCGCGCGTACAGCCTGGCTTCCCGAGCGAAGCGAGGGATCTGCCTTCGGAGGTAGCCGTGCAAGGTTACAACTTCACTGAACGCGTTCGCAAAGTGCTCGCCCAAGCACGGAATGAGGCGCTGGCATTGGGCCATTCTTACATTGGCTGCGAGCATATGCTCCTTGGTCTGCTCGCCGACGACGGCGTCGCAAGTGTCGTCCTCCAGAATCTCGGCCTCGATCTCTCGCACGCGACGAATGTCCTCAAGCAGGCGCTCGAGCCTGGCAACGTCGACGTCCGGACGGAATCGTCCGATTTGCCGTACACGTCCCGGAGCAAGAAAGCGCTCGAGCTTTCAATGAGCGAGGCTCGCGAGCTGCAACATTCGTATGTCGGCACCGAGCATTTGCTCCTTGGAATCCTGCGCGAAGGTAAGGGGATTGCGGTGGAAGTGCTGCACTCGTTCGGCATCGCGCTCGAGAAAGCTCGCGTGGAGACACTGCGTATTCTTGGAGTCGAGACCGAGACACTGACGCCGCCGCCGACCGGGGAAAAGCCGAACCTGATTCACGTGACTCTGAGGTATTCGAACGGTGCCGTGGTCACCGCGAATTTCATGGACACGGCAGACGCCACACGCTTTCTCACGAGTCGGTGATGTTTAGCAAGATAAAAACACTGCTCCGCCGCGCCGGCGCCGACCTACCCGAGGACCGCATGGTCCGCGGGCTGCCGGTCACGCTCCTCAATACGCGGCCCGACATCGAAAGCGAAGAAGTCTTCGCTCGCCTCGATACCGCGCTCGGGCTCATCGAGCGCTACCAGCCCTCGCACTTCCGCCGCATGCATCGCGACTTCGCGCGCATTCAGGTGCGTCGCTTCCCCTGTCGCGGCGCCTACTTTCCCGAGACGCGCACGTGTCTCGTCGAGCTGACCTTCGTCGTCAACCGTGACTTCACGCCGACGCAGGTCGCCGCGACGATTCTTCATGAGGCGATGCACGCGCGACTCGACAACGCCGGAGTTAAGTACGACCCCGCCGGGGCGGCAAAGCATGAGCGTTTTTGCCGACGCGCCGAGGTCGAGTTCGGGATGGTGGCGCCGGACGGCGCGCCGGTCGTCGAGCGGGCGCTCGCTAGCCTCGCCAGCGCGGATGAGGAGGTGGCTCCGGTCATCGATTGGGAACTGGCTGGACACCGCGTCGAGCAAGCGGACCTCGCTGCCCTCTCGGCGCCAGACTGGATGAAGCGCGCCATCACGCGTCGCACGGACTTGGACAAGAGCGGGGAATCCGGAACCTAACGACGAATCCGTCTCGGTCCCTTCGCCGTAGTGCTTAGAGCGCGCGTTCGCGTGCCCCATTCTTTCGGAGGAATCGAAATGTCAGGTCAGGGCTCGGCCGGAAACGTCATCGCCGCGCTATGCAGTCTTTTCATTCCAGGCCTGGGACAACTGCTCCAGGGCCGTCTCTTGATGGCGATTTTTCAGTTCTGTCTCGCCGCGGTGCTGTGGTTCTTCCTATTCGGTTGGGCGGTCCACCTCTGGTCGATCATCGACGCCGCGGTCTGGAAGCCAAAGCTTGCGTGATTTTGTCCTGAGCGCTTCGCTTCGCTCAGGATGACAGGGCCAGCAGTTGCGCAGGGCGCGGCGTATAGTTGGGCGACCCTCGGCCACCCGGAGATTCGATGTACCGCCCACCGTCCTTCGCCGCTCTGCGGCGAGCTACGCTCGCGTTCGCCTTTCTCGGCCTTTCCGCCAGCGCTCTAGCCCAATCCAACAGCGGCACCCCCGCGCAGCAGGGTGCAGCGACCAGAAAAGACCCCGGCGCACTCAAAGTTCTGAATCTGCCGGACTACGGCCGCTGGAACCGCATCACGTCGACGGCGATCTCGCCCGACGGGAAGTGGATGACCTATACGCTGCAGCCCAACGACGGCGACGCGACCCTGTTCGTGAAGCAGCTCGACGGCGAGAAGGTGTACAGCATGAACGCTGGGACCGCGCCGGCTGCCGGACGCGGCGAGGGTGGTGGCGGCTTTGGGGGCGGCGCGGCAAGCGGCCCGGCCTTCTCCGACGACTCGCGATTCGTCGGCTACTACGTGAATCCGCCGGCCTCGAAAGGCCGTGGCCGCGGCGGACCGGGTGGCGCACGTGGCGGCCGTGGCGGCGCGGCTGCCGCGAACACCGAGACAACACCGCGCAAGTTCGAGCTGCTCGATCTCGAATCGGGCGTGAAGCTGGATGTACCTAACGCGGCGACCTTCAAGTTCGCGAAGGGTGGACACTGGCTCGCTGTGCGGACGAACAAGGCCGCCAGCGACACGACGCACGACGGTACCGACCTGCTCCTCCGCGATCTCTCGTCAGGCGCGAGCCGCAACGTCGGCAACGTGAACCAGTACGATTTCGATGACAGCGGGCATCTGTTCGCGTACACGATCGACGCCACCGAGCATCTCGGCAATGGCGTGTATCTGATCGACTTGGCCACTGACGAGACGAAGACGCTCGACGGCGCGGCGCAGATCTACGATCAGCTCCAGTGGAGCACCGACGGCTCGAACCTGGCGGTACTTCGTGGCACGAAGGCGACCGATCGCAAGCAGCGCGACAACGTCCTGCTCACGTGGTCACAGCTCGGCACGCCGAAGTCGGCGCGATTCGAGTATGACCCATCGAAGGATGCTGCCTTCCCGAAGGCAATGGTATTGAGTGAGTTTTCATCACCTCGTTTCAGCCGAGATGGCTCTCGCGTCTTCGTCGGCATCAAAGACCAGGAGATCGAAGCAGCGAAATCGGAGGACCCGCAAGCCAATGTCGACGTCTGGCACTGGAAGGATCCCGATCCGCAATCGGTTCAGATGATTCGTATACAGCAACTGCGCCGCGCGACGACGGCCGCGTCGATCGTGCTCGCGACCAAGAAGTTCGTGAAGCTCGGCAGCGAGGACATGCCGCAAGTCATGCCGACTGCGAGTGGCAAATGGGCGATCGGCCGCGACGATAGCGCCTATCGCGGCGAGGTCGCGTGGGGTGGCAGCCACGCGGACTTCTATCGCGTGAATACTGAAACCGGTGAGCGAACCCTGATCGAGAAGAAGGTCGTCCGGACAATGGGGACGTCGCCTGACAGCAAGTGGTTTCTCTACCTCAAGGACAAGCACGTCAAAGCCGTGAATCTCGGGACGATGAAGGTCGTCGATCTCGACGACGGCGAGAAGCTCAGCTTCGTCGACGTCGATGACGATCACCCGTACGAGCTCCCGACGTACGGCGTCGCCGCATGGTCGAAGGATGGCAAGTACGTGTTGCTCAATCACAAGTACGACGTCTGGGCCTTGTCGCTGGACGGCGACAAGGCGATCGAACTGACCCAGGGTGTTGGCGCGGCACAGCAGATCCAATTTCGAGTCGTTAGGCTCGATCGGCGTGTCGGTCGCGGTGGACGTGGCGGCGGTGGCGGAATCTTTGGCACGGGGCTCGGCGGCGACGACGACGAGGGCCTTGACCTCAGCAAACCCGTACTGCTCTCCGCGTACGGTGAATGGAGCAAGAAAACGGGCTACTGGACTGCCTCGTTAGGTAAGGCGCCGACGGCGCTCGTCTGGGCCGACAAGCAGATCGGCCAGGCACAGAAGGCCGAGAAGGCCGATCGCGTCATCTTCACGGAGCAAGCCTTCAACGAGTTCCCGGACTACTGGGCGTCGACGACCGCATTCGCCTCGCCGCGCAAGATCACCGACGCCAACCCGCAACTCAACGAATACGCCTGGGGCAGCAAGGTCCTGATCGAGTACACCAACAGCAAGGGCAAGAAGCTTCAGGGTACGCTCACCCTGCCCGCCGGCTATCAGCCCGGCAAGAAGTATCCGATGCTCGTGTACTTCTACGAGATCATGTCGAACACCCATCACACGTTCTCGATGCCCGTGTACGACGATCGGCCGCACATCTCGACGTACGCCTCCAACGGCTACCTCGTGCTCCAGCCGGACGTTGTTTATGAAATTGGAAAGCCGGGCTCCTCGGCCGTCGACTGTGTCGAGAGCGCCGTGAAGAAGGTGATCGAGCTAGGGTATGCTGATCCGCAGCACATCGGGTTGCAGGGCCACAGCTGGGGAGGGTACCAGAGTTCTTACATTCTCACGCGCTCCAAGTTGTTCACCGCTGTGGTCACTGGGGCGCCCCCGACCGATCTCATCAGCTTCTACGATGAGACATATCCGGGCACCGGCACACTCCAGCAGGGAATCATGGAGCTAGGCCAGGTGCGCATGGGCGACGGGGCAACACCCTGGACAGCCAAGGACCTCTATGAGGACCAGTCGCCCATCTTCCACGTGCGCGACATTACGACACCTTTCCTCATTCTTCACGGGACGGCTGACAACGCCGTCGATTGGCACCAGGGCCTCGAGTTCTACGGTGCTGCACGGCGTTGGGGAAAACACGTCATCTTGCTGTCGTACCCTGGCGAGCCGCACCATCTGGCGAAGACGGAGAACCAGAAGGATTTTCAGATCAGGATGAAGCAGTTTTTCGATCACTACTTGATGGGCAAGCCAGAGCCGAAGTGGATGAGCGACGGCGTTCCGCAGGTGAAAAAGGGAGCGCCAATCGAGTAACCGGGAGATCATGCGCGCGTCACAACTCGCTGCCTGCATCCTCGTCATAGTGAGCTCTGTGCCCGGCCCTGCCGGTGCACAGAAGCTCTTCGAGGGCAGGGTCACGTACGACGTTGTCATCGACGGCAAGGCAAGCCAGTTCGTCATCACGGCGCGCAACGCGAGGGTCCGACAGGACACGAGCGTCCCCGACTCCGCCGGCGTCGCAACAACCACCTATGAGGTGTTCGACTATCAACACGGGACCATCACCACCATTTCTCCCGCGACGAAGCGTTTCACGCGGATGGCGATCAGCACGTTCCGTGAGTCGCTCGGCGATCCCCGATCGGTAAGCTATCTTCGGGCGCTCGAGCGCGAGCGACTCGCCGACATCGACGGTACCGGGCATTGGGAATCAGTCCTCGGCCTGCGGTGCGAGATCTACGTGCTCAAGAGCACGCCCGGTGCGGAGTGGTGTATTACCAGCGAACTGGGTCATTTCCTCGCCTTCGAAGGCCAGCAGGGTCAGCTCCGTGCGGGCACCACGGCAGCTTTTCAAAGTGATGACAGATTGCCTCGCACGACGACGATAAAGTTCAAGGATGGAGCAGCAGTTCTGACAATGCGGATGGCCGGCGCGGACGGCCGAGTGATCACGATGATCGCTACCAGAATCGATCACTCGACGCCGTCGATGGATTTCTTCGCCGTGCCTCCAGGATTTGTGGAGGCCAATACGCTGTTGCCGACGCCGTGATGACGAGTTGCATATGTCGTGGCGCGCTTGTGGTAGTCGTCGCGGCCGGTTGCGTGGTCGCGGATGCTACCGCCGCACGCGCTCAGAAGACATTCGCCGGGACAATCACCTACGATGTCTCGCTGAGTGATAAGCAGATGCAGATCAGCATCAGCTCGCGCGACAAGCTCGTACGCCAGGACTTCGAGCTTCCGGCCGACGCGCCGCCGGAGGCGCAGACATACCAGATCTTCGACTACGGCAACGGGAACGTCACCACCGTTCTGCCCGGAATGAAGAAGTACATGGTGACGAGCCTCAAAACGTTGCGCGACGCGATGGGTCAGAACGGCGACGCACGCGACGACGAGGTTCGTAAAACGATCGACGACATCAAGTCGACCAAGCGGCGCGAAACGATCGCCGGCTACACGTGCGAGGTGTTCACGCTCAAGAGCACGCCGCGCGACGAGTGGTGCCTAACGACCGGCCTTGGCCACTTTCTGTATTTCGAGGGTGCGACGGCAGTTGGCGGTGACGCCT
>JANWKK010000145.1 GCA_025451425.1 Gemmatimonadaceae bacterium | reverse complement strand
GGTCTTGCCGCGCTGGCGTCGTTCAGGTCGTCACCGGCCGTCACCGTGAAGCACACAGCCGGTGCTCTCATTCGGCCTCGATCGGCCACACCGCCGACCGGCGCGCCCCCGCACACCGCGCGGACTCCCGGGAGCCCCTCGACGACGCCGACCACGAGCGGCGGGATCCGCACGATCACCGGCGATCCCGTCGACAACCGCTACGGCACGGTTCAGGTGCGCGTGACCCTCGACGGCAACACGATCACCGGAGTCACTGAACTGCAGATGCCGTTCGAACACAACCGATCCGCAGAGATCAGCCAGCAGGCCGCCCCGTATCTCCGTCAAGAGATCCTGCAAGCACAAAGCGCGCAGATCGACATCGTGTCCGGAGCGACGTACACGAGCGACAGCTACGCGCAGTCGTTGCAGAGCGCGCTCGACAGAGCGCACGGCTAGAAGCGCAATCGAACCGTGCGCCCGCTTCGACGGACCGAGGATCAGTGGGGCACTGTGATCACGGTCGACGTGCGCGATCCGATCAGCGAAGAAGTCGTCGACACCTGCTTTGCATGGTTCCAGCGGGTCGATGACCTCTTCAGCACCTGGCGCGCTGACACCGAGATCATGCAGATCGCCACGCACGATCTCCGCGTCGAGTCCGCGAGCCCGGAGGTTCGCGAGGTGCTCGCGTTGAGCGAGCAAATGCGGATCGAGAGCAATGGCGCGTTCGACATTTCGTTCGGAGCGCATGCCAAGGCCCCGGCCCGGCCCGGACTTGCGCCGCTTGACCCGTCCGGCATCGTGAAGGGCTGGGCCGTCGCACGCGCCGGTGAGATCCTTCGCGCTGCGGGTGCGTCGTGCTTCTTCATCAACGCGGGCGGCGATGTTCTTGCCCAAGGTTCCCCGCCGGATTCGCCCGCCGGGTGGCGCGTCGGCCTGCAACATCCTTGGGAGCACGACCGCGTGGCGGCCGTCGTCGCCGTCACCAACAGTGCCGTCGCCACATCCGGCCGCTACGAACGGGGTGATCACGTGATCGATCCGCGCACCGGGCTGCCTGCACTCGACTTCGCGTCCGTCACCGTGATCGGCCCCGACCTCGCAATCGCCGACGCGTACGCGACCGCGGTCGTTGTACTCGGCCCGTCCGAAGGCATGCGCTGGCTGGCAACGAGAGTCGGCTACGAGGCTTTCGGAATCACCGACAGGCGCACCGTCATTCTGACGGCTGCGTTCGACCGCTACCGCGTGTCGTAGCGCTCGCGACGCGAGCGAGCTCGTGGCGACGTCGCCCGCACGTCGTCATCGCCGCATCGGAGGCGATGGCACGGCCACGACCTGACCGCGCTCCCAACGGTGCGGGCTACTTCGAGAGCAGCGAGAACGGCGGGGCCAAGTCGAGCCCGTCGGGCTGGCGGAGATAGCCCGGTGCGGTACCGGATCGACCGCGGTGCCCGTAGGCCCACACCACGTTGTCGGTCCTGGGGTCGACGATGATGACGCGATCGTTGTAGTCGTCGGTCGCGATGACGTCGCCGTTGGGTAACGCCTCGGCGAGTGAGGGCCGGTAGAGCTGAGCGGAGCCGGCTGGCTTGTAGAACCAGAGAACCTCGCCCGTCTTGTTGAACTCCTCGATGACCCCCGGGTGCCAGTAATCGACGGTTATGTACCTGCCGGGCCGCACCTCATTCGTGTCGGACGGGTAGTGAATCTTGTAAGGGTGAACATTCCACAACGTGGTGGGCGGGTTCGAGAAGAGGTCGATCTCGCTGACCCAGTCGTGTGTGATCTCGGTAACGAGGAAGTTCCCGTCCACGAGCGGGAACACGCCGGTCGGGCTCGCGACGCGTAGCGGTTGCGCAAGATGGTGGCAGTGATAAGGCTTCCCCCACACGCGGACCGGTGTGTTCGAGCCTTGCCGCAGGAGCACGATCCTGCAGTTCTTGATATCGGCGCTCAGTACCGAGCCGTCACTCAGCATCATGGCATCGTCCGGATTCGCGAGCTGATTCGCACGCGAACCCGAGGTCCCGGGCGTCCCGTACCGCCAGATGATTCGATGCCGCGCGACGTCGATAACGCTGACGACGAAGTTGTCTTCCTCCGTCACGACAATCTCTGTGCCGTCGGCGGTAAAGAACGCATCGTCGGGCACCTTGAAGGTCTGCCCGGGCGCCAGATCCCCCGGACGCGGGAACTCCCAGACGACGTTTCCGTGCGGATCGATCTCCACGAGGCGGTTATTACCCTCGTCGGCGATCAAGAGCGGACCGGGTAGAGCCGACGGATCGCTGCCCGGTGCCAGCTCTACGTTCGTTGAGTTGAGTGACTTGGTCGTCGGCGTGGATTGCGCAAGCGGTCGATGGCCCGGCGATCGATCACGGCTGGCGAACGCAGCCGCGAAGATAACGGTGACGACAAGCAGGCTGCCGACCGCGATCCGCCGCCGACGGAACACCGATCGTGTCTCGCTCATGAGCTCATGGTGCAGATCGCGTGCGCATGTTCGATCTCGATGAAGTCACGAGTGCTATCGCTCAAATACCGACTCGCGGACCGAACCATGGTTGGGAGATTTCCGCTTCGAGCAGACGGCTCATGGCAGTTGATACACGTCACGACGGTCCGCCGCCGAGCGGCGAACGGGATGGAGCGGAGCCTGTCGGCAACTCGAAAGTTGCGGTCGTGCCGCCGCCCTCGCGGCCAGAGAGAGTGACCGAGCCGTCGTGGACGGTAGCGATCTCCTGGACGATCGCGAGTCCGAGACCGGAGCCCGGGCGGTTCCGGGCGTCGTCGGTTCGGTAGAAGCGGTCGAACACGCGCTCGCGTTGATCGGCGCTGATGCCCGGCCCTCGGTCACAGACTCGTATGCAGCTGCGGTTGACGATGACATCCACCGCCGTTCCCGCGGGACTGAACTTGAGCGCGTTGTCGATCAGGTTCGAAACTGCACGATCGATCATGTTGGCTCGGCCCGCGATCTCGCTGGGATCGCGAAGTTCGAGGGTGATCGAGCGGCCGCTGCGGCGCTCATACTTCGCAACGACCTGCTCGGCCAGCTCGCCCAGATCGACGCGGGCGACGGGTTCGTCGACCCGAGCGTCGGTGGCGAGCTCGACGAGCTCAGCTACGAGATCACTCAGTTCTTTGAGCTCCTCCTCGGTCTCGGCGAGCACGTCGACGCGATCCGCGTCGCTGATTGCTGGAGAATGCACCAGGAATTCGATGTTGGTCCGCAGTGCCGTCAAGGGTGTGCGCAGTTCGTGGCTTGCGTCCACGACGAGGCGCTTCTGTTGCTCGCGTGAGGTATGCAATGCCTCGACCATGTTGTGCAGCGTCACGAGCATCGTGTTGAAGCTTGCCGCAAGCCGACCGATCTCGTCGCTCCGTTCGATCGGAATCTGGTTTGCGAGATCTTGCGTTTGTGCGACGTAGGCGGTCGCCTCGGTGAGTTGCTCGATCGGACGAACCGTGCGACGCGCGATGAACCACGCGAGGCCCGCGACCAGCAAGGTACCGGTCAGCGCAATCAACAGCAGCCGTACATCAAGTGTCGCGAGCAGGCTCCGGTCGCTCTTCATGCTGCGTGCGATCTGCACGGCGCCACCATGCGGGAGCGCGACGGTCAACATTCGGTATGGCTCGCCCAGGATCGTGGCATCGCGAAAGCGTGACCTACCGCCGGCCCGCGCGATTATGCGGTCACGGGCGTCGACTGGGAGCGCGGGTTGACCATGAATCGACGAGGTAACCACACCCGCCTCGCTCAGAATTTGGGTCAGCGCATCCGGGTCGGCGAGCGCGACGCTTTCACCTGGATCCGCGCCGCGATTTCCATCGAAAGCATCGCTTGGATCGGATGGCAACGCTCCCGACGGCGCCTGCGTGAACCGCGCCGCGCGTTGCGTCAAGAACTGATCGGCTACCGACCGCAACTGACGACTCGCGATCACGTGCGCCGCGAACACGCAGCCAACGACGACGAGCGCGAACGTCACCGAGACGACGAGCAACAGGCGAACGCGAAGGCTCACGACACAATTCGCGCCCACGCAGCAAGTCCGGCACGCCGCGCGATTGACCGGACCGCACGTCGAAAACCCGCACTCAGGGACCGAGCGGTCGTAGACATGGAGCAACATATAACCGAGTTAGGTAAGACGCAGGTGAGATTGCTCCGTGGTGACCCGTGGTCAACCGGTTGTCGGGTGGGTCGGCGCGGTTTTGTCCGGCAAAAGCAGATCGAAGCCATCCGGAATGTTGAGTTGATTGAAACCTGTTCCTGGTTGGTCGGTCTGGCCGTATTGCCACACGATCGTGCTCGTTGTCGGGTCGATCAGCAGCACGCGGTCGCGGTAGTCGTCGTTGACACCGATGAGGCCGTTCGGGAGCCGCTCGGCAAGGCTCGGGTGATCGAGCATTCCCGGTCCGCTCGCCGGCCGGTAGGTCCACAGGATCTGACCCGCGCGATTGAACTCGAGGATCCCGCCCGGCCGCGTGTAGTCGGCGACGAGATAGAGATCGGGCCCGAGCTGTTGCGGGTCCGACGGGTACGCGATCGGTAAGTGCACCGTCCAGACGAGCGCGCCGTGCGCGGTGTATTCGGAGATCCAAGATCCGTTGATCTCCGAAACGAGGAAGTTGCCGTTCGCCAGCGGGGTGTCGCCGTTCGGATAGCCGAGCGAGACCGGTGGATTGTGCGTGCAGTTTCCGGTCGTGCCTATTTGCGAGCGCGGCCGGGCATCGGGGCCAATGAAGAGCACGCGGCAATTCTTTGCGTCCGCGACTGTGATCTGTCCGTTGCGAAGTAGGAACGCATCGTCGGGCTGATTCAGCAGCCCGGGTGTCGAGCCCGCGACCTTCGGGCGTCCGTAGCTCCATAACAACTTTCCGGATGGATACGCGATCCGCACGATGGTGTTGTTGTCTTCCTCGTTCGAGAGAATCGAACGACCGCGATCGACGAAGAAGGCGTCGTCGGGGAAGTAGAAGCCGCCCGACGGGGCGGGCTTGGAGGCGCTCGGGTAGAGCCACGCGATCTTGCGCGACGGCGTGAGCACGAGGAGGCGGTCGTTGCCGCGATCGGCGATCAG
>JANWKK010000144.1 GCA_025451425.1 Gemmatimonadaceae bacterium | reverse complement strand
TTCGCCGGTGTGCTCGATGCGGAGCGACGATCCGTACTGATCGGCGAGCGGACGCACCGTGACGAATAGATCTTCGATGATCGACGGAAAGCTGACCGGCTGCAGCCGAAGATCGATCTTCCCCGCTTCGATCTTGGAGAGGTCGAGCACATCGTTCACGAGCTCGAGCAGGTGCTTTGCTGCTTTGTGCGTGCGCTCGATGCCCTCCTTCTGCTTCTCGTTGAGCGGGCCGTAGATATTCTCGAGCAGCAGGGTGCTGTAGCCCAGGACGGCGTTGATCGGCGTGCGCAGCTCGTGGCTCATCGACGCGTAGAAGCGGCTCCGCGCCGTCATCGCCCGCTCGAGGTCTTGCTGGCGTTCGTTCAGCTCATCGTTCAGCGCTTTCAACTCGCCCATCGTATTCGCGAGCGATACCGCCTGCTGCTTGAGCATCTCCTCATGACGCACGCGCTCCGAGACGTCGCGCAGGATCAGCGTGTATGTGCGATCGGTGCGCGACTTGAGCAGCGAAACAGATGCTTCGATTGGAAAAAGCTCGCCTGATGGACGTCTCGCGGTGAGCTCGAGAATGCTCGTCGACGGCGCCTGCGTCGACACGCGCTGGCCATCGCGTTCCTCGGCAAAGAGGCGAAGCTCACGAAGTGACTGCTCTTCGTCAGCGAAGAATCGCGCGATCGGAGTACTGACCGCCTCGGCGCTCGGAGAGCCGAACATGCTTTCCGCCGCCGAATTGAACAACGTGATCATGCCTGCTTCGTCGAAGCAGATGATCGCGTCGAGCGCCGACGTCACCACCTCACGAAAGCGAGCCTGCGATTCCCAGAGCTCGCGCATATGGCGGAGCTCCAGTTCGCGACGCTCGCTCTCGCGCACCAACGCCTCTTTGGCGGCGACGTTTCTCTGTCGCACATAGAGATCGACGAACGCCGCGACCTTGGAACGAAGGATCTCGGGCTGGAATGGCTTGAAGAGATAATCAACCGCGCCGACCGAATACCCTTCGAAGACGTACGCCTCTTCCTTACTGATCGCGGTGAGGAAGATGATCGGAATGTATTTCGAGCGCTCGCGAGACTTGATGATTCGCGCCGTCTCGAAGCCGTTCATTCCCGGCATCTGGACGTCGAGCAGAATGAGCGCGAAGTCGCGTTCGAGCAGCCGGCGCAGGGTCTCCTCGCCTGACGAGGCACGAACGAGCCGCTGATGCAGCGGCTCGAGGATAGCCTCCAACGCGAGCAAATTCTCGGCGCGATCATCGACGATGAGAATGTCGACCTGCTCCGTGGGCGTCGGCGCCGGTTCTGGTGCACCCGCTGCGGACCCATTGCCGTTAGGCACGGACGGCGGGCTGTTCACGCGCCTCCTGGCGGTGCGGTGCGGCGTGGCAACGTGTCGGGTTGATCCAAGGCCGCCCGCGTTCCGAGCGCCGCACGTTCTGCCTTCGATTGCGCGTCGGCGTCGGCCAGTGTTTTCGCGATCTGCGCGATCGTCTGCACGCTCGCGCCCGGCACGCACCGAATCGCCGCCGAGGGCATCGTCGGACTCTCGGCGGTGGTTGGATCCTGGACCAGCGCGAGCCCACCACGGTCGAAGACTCGCCTCAGCCCACGCGATCCGTCGGAGTTCGCACCCGTCAGAATCACGCCGACCGATGCCGGGCCGTACGCGTCTGCCGCGGAATAGAAAGTCACGTCGATCGATGGTCGGCTGTATCGAACCGGCGGATCCGTAGACAGTTCGAAAACATCGCGGTCGAGCAGCAGGTGATAATCCGCTGGAGCGACGAAGAGCATGCCGGGCTCGATCGGCATCTTGTCCTCGACCTCGGTCACCGGAAGGCTCGTCCGCTCCTGCAGAAACGTGCTCAGCAGGTGATCGGACTGTCGATGCCGATGCTGCACGAGAACGGTCGGCACTCGATAGTCCGCGGGCAGATTACCCACCAGCTCGCGAAGCGCGTGCAGACCGCCCCAGGATGTGCCGACAACCACAATCGAATATGCCACGGGTGAATGCCGAAGAATTATTTCACCTTTCGGTACATCTTTTCCCGCGCGTGTAGCTTCTCGTAGCAAGGCTCGTACTTCGAGAAGCGCAATGTTTCCTTGGAGCCGAGAGCGAGCACTCCAAACATCGAAAGACTCTCATAAAACAAGGCGTGCACGCGGTCCTGCAGTTCGCGATCGAAATAGATCAAGACATTGCGACAGAAGATGACATTGAATTCCGAGAACGATCGGTCCGTAACGAGGTTGTGCTGCGAAAAGACGACGTTTCGCGTCAAACTCGGACTGAACAGTGCGCCGTCGTATTTCGCCGTGTAGTACTCGGAAAACGACTGCTTACCGCCTGCCTTGATGTAGTTCTCGGTGTATTCCTGCATCCGGTTGAGTGGGAAAATGCCTGCCTTCGCTTGTTGCAGTACGACATCGTTGATGTCGGTCGCGTAGATGCGGGACCGGTCGTACAGCCCCTCTTCGCTGAGCAGTATCGCCATCGAGTACACTTCCTCGCCGGTGGAACAGCCCGCGTGCCAGATGCGCATGAAGGGCCAGGTCCGGAGTAACGGGATGGCGATTTGGCGAAATGCCCGATAAAAGCCGGGATCGCGAAACATCGCCGTCACGTTGACGGAGAGGTCGAGCAGCAAGCGCTCCATCATTTCCGGATCGTGGAGCACGCGTGCCTGCAGTTCCGAGATCGTGCGCAGGCTTTCGGCCTCGATGCGCTTCCAGAGGCGGCGTCGAATCGACGCGTATGCGTACGAGCGGAAATCGAAGCCGTAATGGCGAAATATCCCCTCGAGCAGCAGCTCGATCTCGAGTCGCTCGAGATCCGAGTTGTACGCGACCGGTGGGCCCGTGAGCGCCTTGCCTTGCGTTACCGGTACAGCCATACCCGCATGAGACTCAGAAGCTGCTCTGTGTCGACTGGTTTGGTGATGTAGTCCGATGCACCCGCGGCGATGCACTTTTCGCGATCGCCTTTCATTGCCTTCGCGGTCAACGCGATGATCGGCAGGTTGCGCAACTCCTGAATTTGCCGGATCGCACGTGTCGTCTCGTAACCGTCCATCTCCGGCATCATGACGTCCATCAGCACGAGATCGACGTCCGGCGTGCCCTTGAGGAGATCGATCGCGTACTTGCCGTTCTCGGCGAACGAAACGCGCATCCCGTGATCCTCGAGCACGCTCGTGAGCGAGAAAATGTTTCGCACATCGTCATCGACGATGAGCACGTGCTTACCAGCAAACACAGCGTCCGCGTTGTGCAGACGCTCGAGCATGCGCCGCTTGTGCTCGGGCAGCTTCGCCTCGACGCGGTGCAGGAACAGGGCGGTCTCGTCGAGCAGTCGCTCCGGGCTCTTCACGTCCTTGATGATGATCGTATCGGCGAACCGCCGGAGCCTCGTCTCTTCTTCCTGCGATAGCTCCTTTCCCGTGTAGATGATGATGGGGAGATCCCGCATTGCCGGATCTCCCTTCACTGTCTCCAGCAGCTGGAATCCGTCCTGCCCGCCCTTGAGACCGAGGTCGAGCACCATGCAGTCGTAATGCGCCTGCGCCAACTCACGCAGCGCCTCTTCCGCTGTCGCGACGGCAGTGATCTCGACATCCTCGTGTGCGATGAGCTCGATCATGCTGTGCCGCTGTACGTCGACGTCCTCGACGACGAGCAGTCGCTTCACCTGCTGATCGATGAACTGCGATATGCGATTGAAGGAATCGTCGAGGGCCTCCTTCGTTACCGGCTTCTCGAGATACGCGATCGCACCCGCCTTCATGCCCTGCTGCCGCTCACGAATTCCCGTGATGATATGAACGGGGATGTGTCGGGTGTCCGGGTGATGTTTCAGACGGTCGAGCACGGCCCACCCATCGATACCCGGCATGTCGATGTCGAGCGTGATCGCGTCTGGCCGATACGCGTGCGCCAGCTGCAGCCCGATTTCTCCGTCGTGGCCGACGATGCCCTTGAAGCCCTTGTCGCGCGCGAGGTCGAGCAGAATGTGCGCAAAGCTCGCGTCGTCCTCGATGATGAGTACGACACGATCGCCAGGTTGGAGATCATCACGGTCGTCTTCGAAGCCGTTTGGACGCGGCAGGTCTTCGAGCGAGGGCTCGAACGTTTCCACCGCGGTTTCGCCGTCCGTCGCCTGTTCGGTTCCGATCGACGAGAGGTCAGGCAGCTTCCATTCATCCGCGGTTTCCACTGGTGCGCGCTCAGTCGGGGCCGATACAGCGGGTGAGGATGGCACTGTGGTGGCGCTTGCCGAGACGCCCCCAGCAGGGGTGCCTGTTGTCATCGCTTTCCGGTCGACGTCACGCGTCGGCGCGGGAGCTGGCCGAGCGGCCGCCGTGCTGCCCTCTCGCAAGCTCGGCCGCGATGATTGCCGCTGGGTAGATGGCTGCGAGCGGAGGCGCTCCGGGCGCGGTGCCGACGTGAGCTCGTCCTCCAGCCGTCGCCCGTCCTGCTCGTGATACCGCACGGGAAGGAAGAGCGTGAAGGTGCTCCCTTGCCCTGGCGTGCTCTCTACATGAATCTCACCGCCGAGTAAGCGCGCGATCTCGCGGCTGATCGACAGGCCGAGGCCAGTGCCGCCGTACTTCCGGCTCGTTGTGCCGTCGGCTTGTTGGAAAGCCTCGAAGATCAACTGCTGTTTGTCGCGGGCAATGCCGATGCCAGTGTCCTTCACGCCGAATGCGATCACATCGTCGGCGCGATCGAGGCTGCGCGCCGCAAAGCGCCGACCCTTGTCCGCGCGACGAATCGAGAGCGTGACGGCGCCCCGCTCGGTGAACTTGAACGCGTTCGACAAGAGGTTCTTGAGTACTTGCTGAAGACGCTGACCATCGGTGTATACGGGCGATGGCGCATCCGGAGACACTTCGAGCGTGAAGTTGAGCCCTTTCTGCTCGGCGACCGGGCGGAACGTTCGCTCCACGAAGTCCGTGACTTCGCGGACAGGAACATCCGTCGCGTTGACCTCCATCTTCCCCGCCTCGACCTTGGACAGATCGAGAATGTCGTTGATGAGGTTGAGAAGATCGGTGCCTGACGAGTAGATCGTCTGCGCGAACTCGACCTGCTTGCCGGTGAGGTTCTTGTCCTTGTTCTCGGTGAGCAACTTCGCGAGGATGAGCAAGGAGTTGAGCGGCGTCCGCAGCTCGTGGCTCATATTCGCGAGGAATTCGCTCTTGTACTTCGAGCTCAGCGCGAGCTGCTGCGCCTTTTCCTCGAGCGCCTGCCGCGCTGATTCCACCTCGCGGTTCTTCTGCTCCACTTTTGCGTTCTGCTCGGCGAGCAGACTGGCCTTTTCCTCGAGCTCTTCGTTGACCTGCTGCAGCTCTTCCTGTTGCTCTTTGAGCAGCTCTTCGGATTGACGGAGTGTTCGGGCCTGAGCCTCGAGCTCCGTGTTCGATCGCTTCAGCTCTTCCTGCTGTTGCTGGAGCTCTTTCGACTGACTCTGCAGCTCCTGCGTGAGCTTCTGTGACTGTTCGAGCAACTCCTCCGTGCGCATGTTCGCTTGAATCATGTTCAGCACAACGCCGATCGACTCGGCCAACTGATCCAGGAACGTCTGATGGATCGTGCTGAAGGGAAGGAAGCTCGCGAGCTCGATAACGGCCTTGACATCTCCTTCGAACAGGATGGGCAAGACAATAATATTGCGCGGGGGAGCCTCGCCTAATCCGGACGTTATTTGGATGTAGTCGTCAGGCACATTCGTGAGCAGGATCGGCTGCTTCTCCAGCGCCGCCTGCCCAACGAGCCCTTCACCGACCGTGAATCGATTGCTGACGTTCTTGCGCGCTCGATAGGCGTAGCTCGCGATCAGCTTCAAGGTCGGCTCGCCCGTATCGCCTTCGCCGATGAAGAACGCACCATGATGAGCCGACACCAACGGCGTCAGCTCGCTCATGATGAGACGCGAGACAGACTCCAGGTCTTTTTGACCCTGCATCATGCGCGAGAACTTGGCGAGATTGGTCTTCAACCAGTCCTGCTCCTGGTTGCGCTCCGTCGTTTCGCGCAGGTTGCCGATCATCTGGTTGATGTTCTGCTTGAGCTCATCGAGCTCTCCCTGCGCGTCGACGGTGATCTGGCGCGTGAGGTCGCCTTTCGTCACTGCCGTTGCGACGTCCGCGATGTTGCGCACCTGCACGGTGAGCGAATTCGCCATCGCGTTCACGCTGTCGGTGAGCGCTTTCCACGTTCCCGCAACGCCTGGCACCTCAGCCTGACCGCCGAGTTTTCCTTCGGTACCAACCTCCTTGGCGACTCGTGTCACTTCGTCTGCGAACACGCGTAGCCGGTCGACCATATTGTTGATCGTGTTTTTGAGGTTCAGCACCTCGCCCTGCGCTTCGACCGTGATCTTCTGACTGAGATCGCCATTCGCGATCGCGGTCGAGACATCGGCAATGTTGCGGACCTGCCCCGTGAGGTTCGAGGCCAGCGAGTTCACGTTGTCCGTGAGATCGCGCCACACACCGCCAGCGCCAGGAACCTTGGCCTGGCCGCCGAGCTTGCCCTCCGTTCCGACCTCGCGTGCGACGCGCGTGACTTCGCTCGCAAAGGCATTGAGCTGATCCACCATCGTGTTGATCGTGTTTTTCAGCTCGAGAATTTCGCCCCGCACTTCGACTGTGATTTTGCGAGAGAGATCGCCGCGCGCGACCGCCGTCGTGACGTCCGCGATGTTACGCACCTGCACCGTGAGGTTACCGGCCATCGCGTTCACGTTGTCGGTCAGATCCTTCCAGGTTCCACCGACACCTGGCACACTCGCTTGGCCGCCGAGGCGCCCTTCGGTACCCACTTCTTTCGCGACGCGCGTCACTTCATCGGCAAAGATGCGCAGCTTCTCCACCATCGCGTTGATGGTGTCCTTGAGGTCGAGCATCTCACCTCGGACTTCGACGGTGATCTTCTGCGAGAGATCTCCGTTTGCAACCGCGGTGGTCACCTGGGCGATGTTACGCACCTGCCCAGTGAGGTTCGACGCCATCGCGTTGACGTTGTCAGTGAGATCCTTCCACGTGCCGCTCACGCCCTGCACGCTGGCTTGCCCGCCGAGAATACCTTCGGTTCCGACCTCGCGCGCCACGCGTGTCACTTCGCTCGCGAACGCGGAAAGCTGGTCCACCATCGTGTTGATGGTGTTCTTGAGCGCGAGCACCTCGCCCTTCGCTTCGACGGTGATCTTGCGAGACAAGTCACCCTTCGCCACCGCGGTCGTGACGTCGGCGATGTTGCGAACCTGGCCCGTTAGGTTGTTCGCCATTCCGTTCACGTTCTCGGTGAGGCTCTTCCAGGTTCCCGCAACGCCGGGCACGTTCGCCTGTCCACCGAGGACCCCTTCCGTACCCACCTCGCGGGCGACGCGAATCACCTCGCCGGCGAACCCGTTCAGCTGCTCGACCATGCGGTTGACGACATCCTTGATCTGGAGGATCTCGCCCCGCGCCTCGACCGTGATCTTTCTCGTTAGGTCACCGTTCGCGATCGCCGTGGCGACGGCGCTGACGTCGCGCAGCTGCACGGTCAGGTTGCCGGCCATGCCGTTGACGTTCTCGGTGAGATCGCGCCACGTGCCGGCGACGCCCTCGACGCGCGCCTGACCGCCAAGCTTGCCTTCCGTGCCCACTTCCTTCGCGACGCGCGTCACCTCGCTCGCGAAGGCGTTGAGCTGATCCACCATCGTGTTGATGGTGTTCTTGAGCTCGAGCACTTCGCCCTGTGCGCTCACCGTGATCTTGCGCGACAGATCCCCCTTCGCGACCGCGGTCGTCACGTCCGCGACGTTGCGAACCTGTCCGGTGAGGTTGGACGCCATCGCGTTCACGTTTTCGGTGAGACTCTTCCACGTGCCCGCGACGCCAGGCACCTGCGCCTGGCCACCGAGAATGCCTTCCGTGCCGACTTCCTTCGCGACGCGTGTGACCTCGTCGCCGAAAACCCGGAGTCGATCCACCATGTCGTTGATCGTGTTCTTGAGCTCCGAAACTTCGCCCTTCGCCTCGACCGTGATTTTTTGTGAGAGATCTCCGTTGGCAACGGCCGTCGTCACCAGCGCGATGTTGCGAACCTGATTCGTTAGGTTCGCCGCCATGAAATTCACATTGTCCGTGAGGTCCTTCCACGTACCACTGACGCCCTGGACGCTCGCCTGACCACCGAGGATTCCTTCCGTACCGACTTCACGCGCGACACGCGTCACTTCCGCCGCGAATGACGAGAGCTGATCGACCATGATGTTGATCGTGTTCTTCAGCTCGAGCACCTCGCCCTTCGCCTCAACGGTGATTTTTTGCGAGAGGTCTCCGTTCGCGACGGCCGTTGTAACCAGTGCGATGTTGCGCACCTGCCCCGTGAGGTTCGACGCCATCGCGTTCACGGAATCCGTCAGGTCCTTCCACGTCCCGCTCACGCCTTGGACGTTTGCCTGGCCTCCGAGAACGCCTTCGGTTCCGACCTCCCGTGCAACGCGCGTGACCTCGCTCGCGAATGCGTTGAGCTGATCGACCATCCGGTTGACGGTCGATCCGATGCGGAAGAACTCGCCCTGCACCTGCTTGCCATCGATCTCCAACTCGACCTTCTGTGAGAGATCGCCCTCCGCGACGGCCTTGATCACGCGCGCGACTTCCGAAGTTGGCTGAACGAGGTCGGTGATCAAGCTGTTGATGGAATCGACGGCCACGGACCACTGGCCCGATGCCGGACCGATCGCTGCGCGATCTCGCATCTTGCCTTCACGGCCAACTGAGCTCGCAATGCGCACCATCTCGTCCGTCAGGCGATTGTGGCGCTGTGCGACGTTATTGAACGCGAGGATCAGATCCGCCATCAGTGGATCGCCGTTCGGCTCCAGACGAATCGAGAAATCGCCTGCATCCATCGCGCGAAGGCCAGCGAGCAACCGCGAAAGGGAACGCTCACGCGAAGAGCGTCGGCCCGATGCGTCGCTGTGCTGCTCGGAGACCTCGCGCTCGACCGCGACGTTGCTGTTCGTCTCTTGCGCTGCCGCGGACCGGTCGGCCGCCGCTCGGCGTCGCCCATTCTGGCGACGTCGTCCGCGCTTGCCATTGCCGGTCCGCTGCTCGGCCTCTGGCTCTTCTTGCTCTTCGAGATATTCCGGTCGCTCGCCGACTCCCACAGTCAGCTCCTGGGGCTTGGAGTAATGGAGGCACCGACTGGCGAACGCAGTTCGCGAGTCGTTCGATCTACGTAATTCGGATCAAGTGGCTGCATGCAGATCCCGCGTCGCGTGGGCGCCTGCGGCGACGAGAGCGACACGCTCTTCCCGGTCTTTCGGTTCCGCTTATTCAAGACTGATGCCGGACTCAGGCACTCCTCACCGCATTGGTGATCGCGTAAACGTGAGGCCGAGCGCGCGTCGAGGAGCCGGTATGGATCGCAAAAAGCGGGCGAGTTCGACCGCGGTCACACGCACGCCCGAACTCGGGGGGAGTAACGATTGGTGGCGCCTTATCGCGAGGGGGCGTCCGGTACGCTCGCCATCAACACTCGCACGGGGATTCCACCATTCCGGGTGTGCAGCCGCTCGCTCAACGCCAGCCGGAGCTCCGACTCGAGTCGCGGATTCGCGGACATCATCGCAAGCTCCCACCCGGAAAACTTCGTTCGGAGGACCTGTCCGAATCGCGAATAGAGATCGCGCAGTTTCGCCACCTCGCCGACACGCACGCCGTACGGCGGATTTGTCACCACAAGTCCAGTTGCGTCGTGTAGCGGCTCGACGGCCGACATTGCTCGTACCGAGAACTCGATGTCGGCCGCGACTCCAGCGCGTTCGGCGTTCGCGATCGCGGCCTCGATTGCGCCGCGATCGCGATCTGATCCCTGGATCGCGACTGCTGATCTTGGCAGCACCTCACTCTCCGCTTTTTCGCACAGCTTCGCCCATAGCGCCGGTTGAGCTTCGGGCCAGGAATGAAACGCAAAGGTCCTCCCGAGTCCCGGCGCCATGCGCCGCGCGAGTAGGGCGCCTTCGATTGGAATCGTCCCCGAGCCGCAGAACGGATCGACGAGCGGCGTAGCTCCGGACCAATCGCTCACGATGAGCATCGCCGCGGCGAGCGTCTCTCGGAGCGGCGCCTTCGCCACGGCTTGACGATATCCGCGTTGATGAAGCAGCGCGCCCGAGCTATCCGCGCTCACGGTGAATGCGTCGCTCACGACGCGAATCACGAATAGTTGAGCACGCGACGCTGCGCTTTCGTCTTCGTCGTCGAGTCGCGCCGGTTCGATCGTGCTTGCTTTACCCAAGCGATGCTCGATCGCCTCGGAAAAGCGCTGCTCGATCGCGCCCGTGTGGTAGAGCTGTGATTTTCGACTCGTCACGCGAAAACGCACCGCACCGCCGCTCGAGACGAAGCGTTCCCAGGGCACTGCTCGCGCCAATCGCTCGAGCTCGTGAAACGCACGAGCGCGAAAAGCCGCGACACGCACGATCACCCGGCTGGCGGTGCGCAACCAGAGATTCGCGCGCGCCACGGACTCGATGGTTCCGCTGAAGCCAACGCCACCGACCTCCGCACGTGGCTTGAGTCCCAGGGCCGCGAGCTCCGCCGAAACAACCGGCTCGAGACCCGGCGCCGCGGCGGCATACGCGTCGAGCGCTTTCGACGACTTACTTCGCGTCGCCGATGGCACGTGTCTGTGGCGCGGGGACATCGGTAAGGACGCTTGGGCGCTTTGCTGCGCGAGACGCACGCCGCCCGCGTAATCGCAGCGGCCCTATGTACCGCTCCCAGAGACGAAATCCGAGCAGGACGACGAATACGAAGAGATAGACCAGCGGAAACAGGGTGTCTTTCTTCACGGCCCACAGGTAATGCACGGTACCAGTGATCGCGCACACGTAAATGAGACGATGCAATCGCGCCCACCGCGCTCCGCCGAGTCGTCGCACGGAGCCCTTCGTCGACGTCAGTGCCAGGGGGATCAACAGCACGAACGTCGTCATGCCGATGAGTATGTACTTATGCTTCGCGATCTCGCCGCCCATCGCGCGCCAGTCGAAGAACCAATCGACACCGACCCACATGCTCAGGTGAATGCACGCGTAGAAGAACGTGAACAGCCCGAACATGCGACGGTATCTCGCCAGTGCGCCGACGCCAAGCAGCTCGCGCACGGGCGTCACGGAAAGCGTGATCGCAAGGAATCGGAGCGTCCAGAGGCCCGTGAAGACCTCCGCCTCATGCACGGGCTCTGCGCCTAACGCTTCTGGTCGACTGTGAGTGACGCCCCAGAAATTCCAGGCGAGTAGCAGCGCCGGCACGAGGCAGAGCGCAAACGCCACCGGCTTGAGCCGGGTCATCACCGTCGCGGATTTCACGATCGCAAAATCACCCGTCCGATGGCTCAGTAATTCTTTCTGAGATCCATCCCCGAGTACATGCTCGCCACCTGGTCGCCATAGCCATTGAACATCAACGTGCGGCGTCTTCGAAATTCGCCAATGCGGCGCTCCGTGGCTTGCGACCAGCGCGGATGGTCGACTTCGGGATTCACGTTGGCGTAGAAGCCGTACTCGTCAGGCGCGGAGATATTCCAGGTCGTCTCCGGTTGCTTGTCTACGAAGGCGATCTTCACGATCGACTTGATTCCCTTGAAGCCGTACTTCCACGGAACGATGAGGCGAATCGGAGCGCCGTCCTGGTTCGGCAGTGGCTTTCCGTAAAGACCTGTCGCCATCAGCGTGAGGTCATTCATTGCCTCGTCCATGCGCAGCCCCTCTATGTACGGCCATTGAAGAACCGGCCGTCGCTGTCCGGGCATCTCGTTTGGCCGGAAGACAGTCGTGAACGCGACATACTTCGCCGATGGCTGAGGCTCGAAGCGTCGAATCATTTCCCCAAGGGGAATTCCCTGCCACGGGATCACCAGCGACCACGCCTCGACGCAGCGCAGCCGATATGTACGATCCACAATCTTGTGCGGCTTGATGAGATCATCGAAGTGATAGTCGCCAGGCTTCTTGCAAAGCCCTTCGACCCGCACTGTCCACGGCATCGGGTGAAAACCCGCCGAGTTGTCCTTCGGATCTTCCTTGTCGGTCCCGAACTCGTAGAAGTTGTTGTACGAGGTGATTTGCTCGTACGTGTTCAGCTTGTCTTCAGGCTGTTGCGCTGCGTCCGGTGCGACATCGCCGTCGGATGAGCCGCGTGCGTCAGAGTTGCACGCAAGGAGGCCGACCCCGGAGGCTCCGAGAATCCCCGCCGCGACGAGAAAACGCCGCCGGTCGAAGTAGAGCTTCTCATCCGTGATCTCCGACGACTTGATGTCGTCAGGCCGTCTGATCCACATCGATTGACCTCCGTTTGCGTGCGAACGTCGTCGACCTCAGGGAAAATACTGCTCCGGGCCAAATCCGGTTCCTCGACCTGCGGCCAACACGCTCGGACCGACGCGTTAGCGATTGCTCAGTACGCTGGACCGTAAAAAATCGGAACGGTTCGTGCCCAAGTTGTTTTCATGTCCAATACATCTCGGGCCCGCGCTCGCGAGATACTCGTAGAGCGCTTCGGCCACCGTGACTTTCAGAAAGGACAGTGGGAGCCGATCAAGGCAGCGCTCGCGGGCCGCGACGCGCTCATCGTCATGCCCACCGGAAGTGGAAAGTCACTCATCTACCAACTACCAGCGCTGATGCTCGAAGGGCTGACCCTCGTCGTCAGTCCCCTCATCGCGCTCATGAAAGATCAACAGGACAAGCTCACCGCGTGCGGAGTGGATGCAATGGCGATGCATTCGCACCTTTCCGAGTCGGAAACGCGTCACTTGGAGCAGCGCGTGCTCGACGGCGAAGGCGAGATTCTGTATCTGACTCCCGAGCGCTTCAAGGATCGTGATTTTTTCGAGAGGCTCCTTTCTCGATCGGTGAGCCTCTTCGTCGTGGACGAAGCCCATTGCGTCAGTCAGTGGGGACACGATTTCCGTCCCGACTATCTGATGCTCGGCTCGATCGTGAAGCGGCTTGGCCGTCCGCCAATTCTCGCTCTCACCGCGACGGCGACCGAAGAGGTTCGTCAGGACGTCGCGCGGCAGCTCGGAATGCACGATCCCGTCATCACCATCACCGGGTTCGCGCGACCCAACCTTCGATTCGAGGTTCGACGCACCGTCAATCAGCGCGAGAAAGACGAGGCACTCACCGGCCTGCTGCGAGATAGCCCGGGAGTCGGAATCGTCTACGTCGCCACCGTCCGCGAAGCGGAGCGACTGTACGAAGAATTTCGCCACGACGTGAAGGTCGGTCTCTACCACGGCAAGATGGCCGCGGCCGATCGAAAAGACATGCAGAATCGTTTCATGGCCGACGAATTCAAGGCCATGATCGCGACGAACGCGTTCGGACTCGGCATCGACAAAAGCGATATCCGATTCGTCATTCACTATCACTTTCCCGGTAGCGTCGAGTCGTACTATCAGGAGGCTGGTCGTTCCGGTCGCGACAGCGATCCGTCGACTTGCACCGTGCTCTATCGCGTGGAAGACAGCCGCGTCCAGTCGTACTTCCTGGGTGGTAAGTACCCTGACGTCGAAGAGGCGGCTCGTGTCGCGATAACACTCGAACAGGCACCGCTGCGGGAGCAGGTGCATCTCGACGACCTCTCGGACAAATCCGGCGTGCCGAGGCGCAAGGCGCGCATCGTCCTGGTTCTGCTCAAGCGCCATGGCCTCGTGCGCGAATACCGAGGTGGGAGCTGGGAGCGGCTCTCGACCGAGCGACTCACCTCCGTGGACCTGAGCGCCGACCTCACCGACTACGAGGCGCGACGAATCCAGGACCGTGCCAAGCTTCGCGCGATGGTGCAGTACTGCCAGACTGCTCAATGCCGCACGCGCTTCATCCTCGAGTATTTCGGCGAAGACGTCGAGCCGGATTGGGAGTGCAGCAACTGCGACGCATGCGACGCGATGTCGAGGTGGCGCATCCGTAAGGGAGAAGTCGCAGTAGGGGTGTAGACCGCTCGGCATGACGCGCGTAGGCTTGTGGGTCGGCAGTCACCTCGTTGACGGTCACCCTGGCTCCGCCCCGTTCCGCGACATGCACCCCGATCAGTTCCTCGATCAGGTCCTCTTTCACAACTCGATGCGGCAGTGGCTGACGGCGCTTGCCGTCTCGCTGGCGGCGTTCCTCGCGCTGCTGCTCATTCGCTACTTGCTCGTTGGGCGGTTGGGCGAGATCGCCAAGCGCACCACGACCGAGGTCGACGACGTCCTCGTCGAGCTCGTGGCGCGGACAAAGCCGTATTTCCTCGCCGCGGCGGCACTCGTCTTCGGATCGCACTTCCTGGCGCTGCCGCCGACGCTCGACATGTACTTCGACGCCACGTTCGCGCTGGTCCTCCTGGTCCAATGCGGGCTATGGGGCTCGGCGGCCGTCGACCTGTGGATTCAGCGTCAGGCAGGCATGAAGGCGGCGCGCGCCGATGTCGCGAGCGTCACGACCATGCGTGCGTTAGGCATCGGCGCGAAGCTCGTGCTCTGGGTGATCGTCTTCATTACGGCGCTCGACAAATTCGGCGTCAACGTGACGACGCTGGTGACGGGACTCGGCATCGGCGGCGTTGCGATCGCGCTCGCCGTTCAGAACGTTCTCGGCGACCTCTTCGCGGCACTCTCGATCGTGTTCGACAAGCCCTTCGACGTCGGCGACTCTATCGCGGTGGATCAGGTGCAGGGCACCGTCGAGCGGATCGGACTCAAGACCACTCGCCTGCGGAGTGTAAGTGGTGAGCAAATTATCATCTCGAACAGCGAGCTGCTCAAGAGCCGCATCCGGAACTACAAGCGCCAGCTCGATCGTCGCGTCGTCTTCACCACCGACGTCACGTACGACACCGCGCCCGAAACGCTCGCACGTATCCCGGGGATGATCCGCGAGGTGGTGTCGACGCAACAGCCGGTTCGCTTCGACCGCAGCCATTTCACCCAATACACCGACTCCGCGCTTCGTATTGAGACGGTGTATTATGTGCTTGACGCGGACTACACGCGATACCTCGACGTTCAGCAAACGATAAACCTCGAGCTCTTGCGTCGCTTCAAGGCGGAGAGGATCGATTTCGCCTTCCCGACTCGCACGGTCGTCCTCGACGGGTCCCTCCCCGGACCAACCACCAGCCAGCCGATCACTCAGAGCAGCGATCGAATCCAGCCGCCGTCCACAGCGATCGACTGACCGGTGATGTACGCCGCCTGTTCGGAGGCGAGAAACGCCGCAAGCGCGGCGAACTCGTGCGGCTCGCCGAGGCGTCGCATCGGAATCTGAGCCTCGATGCGACGTGAAACGTCGTCGACGGTGATGCCTTCGCGCGCTGCCGTCGCTGCGTTCAACTGCTCGACGCGGTCGGTGCGAGTGTAACCCGGCAGGATCGAGTTCACTGTCACGTTATAGCGAGCGACTTCGTTTGCCAGGGTCCTCGCGAAGCCCGTCACGGCGGCGCGAATACTGTTCGAGAGCATCAGCCCATCGACCGGCTGTTTCACGGCAATCGAGGTGACATGAAGGATCCGTCCCCACTGTCGCTCCTTCATTCCCGGCAGTACCAGCCTCGTGAGCTCCACGGCGCTACGCAGCGTGAGCTCGACCGACCGCTGCCAGACGTCCCAATCGTGCGACTCGAATGACCCCGATGGTGGCCCTCCCGCATTCGTCACGAGGATGTCCACGTGTCCGAGGCGATCCCGCGCGTGCTGCCACACGCGCGTGATTCCTTCCTCAGTCGAGACGTCGGCCGCAAGGGCGTCGACTTCAATGCCGGTGCGCTCCGCGATCGCGTCTCGCGCCTGCTGCAGCGCTTCGCCGCCGCGCGCACAAATCACGATCGAGGCGCCTTCGGCGGCCAGGGCTTCCGCGATCGCGCGACCAAGCCCGCGACTCGCGGCCGCGACGAGCGCGGTCTTGCCGCGGAGTCCGAGATCCATGTTAAGTGTGCCTAACGTCGCGAGAGGCTATTTCCGCAGATACGAATCCGTCTTGTTCAACCAGTCCTCCCGCGGTGGCGAAAACACGTCGACGTCGAGCGTGTCCTCGAGCGCCTCCGCCTTGTGAAGCACGTTCGATGGGATATGCAACACCTCGCCCGCTCGGACGACCACTTCCTCCTTCTCATCGTCGCCGACCCAGAAACGGAGCGCGCCCTCCAGGATGTAGGTGAGCTGCTCATTTTCGTGGCTGTGTTTCGGAACCACGCATCCCTTCTTGAGGTAGACGTGCGCGAGCATCATCCGGTCTCCGGTGATCAGACGCCGATCCAACATTGCTGAGACCTTCTCTCGTGGCATCTCTTCCCAGCGGTACCAGGTGACAGAGCGCTCTTGCGCGGCACGATCGGATGAGGTGGGCATGAAAAGTCGCTAAACGGTTAAGGGGTATCCGGGCAGTCGCGCCCGCTTGTTAACCCATAATGGAAGAAAGCCGCCACGGCTACGGGGAGCCCTCTGCGGACGGGCTCGCCCATCGGGCCACACCAAAGCGATGCGCTTCCACTTGACGATGGCGAGCGTCGGAGAAACATTCTGCGCCGCCCCCCCTGTGCATTTCCACCGCGGGCGACCCCGTCATGACGCACCACGACACGGGCCCGATGCAGCAGCCTAACGAGATTGCCCAGGAAACGGTGGACGCCGTACGTCGCGCGCTCCAGCGCGATATGAGTGCGTCCCACTCGGAGCCCGCCGCCGAGCTTCGTACGGCCTTGCACAACCTGGCGTGTGAGGCGCGGCAGAAGGCGATCAGCCCCGAACAAGTACTCATCGCGCTCAAGAGTATCTGGCGCGCGCTCCCCGACGTCGCGCACGCGCGTGACTACGATGAAGAGACGCGCATTCTCCAGCGCGTTGTCGCCATCTGCATCAAGGAGTACTTCGCGGACTGACGCATCAGCTCGCGAGCTTTGCGTCGAGCTCGATCGGCACGTTTCCCTTCATCACCTGGGAGATCGGACAACCGTCCTTCGTCGCTGCGGCGATTTTCTGGAACTCCGCCGCGTCGATCTTCGGAACGTTGGCGCGCACCTCGAGTCGCATCTTCGTCACCTTGAAGCCGTCACCGACTTTCTCGATCGTGCACTGCGCGGTCGTGTCGACACTGGTCGGCGGCGTGCCCGCGCGTTCGAGTCCGGCGCTCAGCGCCATACTGAAGCAGGCTGCTTCCGCGGCAGCGAGCAATTCTTCCGGATTCGATCCACTCGCATTCTCGAAACGCGACCCGAACGAGTAAGAGCCACCGAGTCCGGTCTGGCCCTTGAAGCTACCGTTGCCGCCTTTCAGCCCTCCCTTCCACGTCGCGCTTGCCGTCCGCGTTGGCATGATTCGAAATCTCCGATAGCTGTTGATGACAAAAACGCTGCATACAGAATAACCACCAGGGGAACTTCGACATTCGCCTCCCCGCGCTTGACCACCAAGGCACGAAAGTCATTTATCCGTATTATGACCGAGCTGTCATCCACGAACAGTGCGAGTGCCCTTCCGCCCTCCATTGCGCGAGTGCTGCGATATTTCCAGTCACTCGGCCGAGAAGAGAAGATGCAAGCGCTCGTCGGTTACTCGAAGCGACTCGAACCCCTGCCGGAGCGTTTTCGCGAGCTCGACCGTGGCGCCTTCAGCGTGCCCGAATGCCAAACGCAGGTGGATCTCTTTCCCGAATTCCGCGATGGCAAGATGCACTATTACGCCGATTTGAATGTCCGGCAGTCGCCCACCATCGCGGCCTTTCTGGCGATTCTTTTCTCGGCGATCAACGATCAGCCGCCGTCAACCGCGCTCGCGATTCCGGACGATTTCGTGCGACAGGTAATGGAAGGGATCGGCCTCGCCGGGCGCGAAGTCGGCCTCACCGCGATGTTGCTCCGGATCAAGCGCCACGCACAGCAGGCCGCTTCGGCCGCTGCGTAACGAACAAGTACCTCTTTCTCAATCCGTGAACGAAGCCGAGCTCGACGAGCTGCTCTCGACGCCGCGCGCCGAGACGGTGGAAGCGCTCCGTAATTGCCCCGGCGATGTCGTCGTCCTCGGTGCCGGCGGGACAATGGGGCCGACGCTCGCGCGCCTGGCGGCTCGAGCCGCAGCTCAGGTTGGGGAGGCACGGCGTGTCTATGCTGTCTCGCGATTCTCCTCCCGAGAGGCTGCGCGCGTGCTCGGCGGCGCGGGCATCGAGACAATCAGCTGCGACTTAATCGACCGCGAGGCGGTCGCGGCGCTGCCCGACGCGCCTAACGTGATCTTCATGGCCGGACAGAAATTCGGCACCGACGCCGCACCGGCCACTACCTGGGCGATGAACACGATCGTTCCCGCGATCTGCGCCGAGCGATATCGCGGCGCCCGCCTGGTCGCGTTTTCGACAGGGAACGTGTACCCACTCAGTGCGGTTGCCACCGGCGGCGCGCGCGAGAGCGATCCAGTCGGACCCGTCGGGGAGTATGCAGCTTCCGCGTTAGGCCGAGAGCGCGTGTTCGAGTTCTTCTCCACTCGTTATAACACGTGCGTCTCGATCATCAGGCTCAACTACGCCATCGACCTTCGGTATGGCGTCCTGGCCGACATCGGGCTTCGCGTTTGGCGCGAAGAGCCGGTGCCTCTCGCGATGGGCCACGTCAATGTGATCTGGCAGGGCGACGCGAACCGCATTGCCCTCGAGTCGCTGGCGCTCGCCTCGACGCCACCGTTCGTCCTGAACGTCACCGGCATCGATACCCTCTCCGTGCGAGACATTGCGCATGCGTTCGCCGCGGAATTCGGGAGGCCGGTGCTCTTTCGCGGAGAGGAGCGCGACGACGCGCTCCTCAGTAACACGGACCGAATGCGCGCCAGCTTTTCGCCGCCGGAGGTCAGCCTCGAGACGATGATCGGGTGGGTCGCCGATT
>JANWKK010000143.1 GCA_025451425.1 Gemmatimonadaceae bacterium | reverse complement strand
TGGCTTGGTCAGCTGGCCGCGCGCCTCGGCCACCTAACGCGGCAATCTCGCCACCCGACCGTGCGGCTTGGTCAGCTGACCGCGCGCCTCGGCAACCTAACGATGCGATCTCGCCACCTGACCGTGCGGCTTGGTCAGCCGACCGCGCGCCTCGCCCACCTAACGAGACGATCTTGCCACCTGACGGAATGTTCAGGCCATTTCATCGCGCTGCCCCGCCACTTCATCGCGCCGAAAAAACACCGGAAGGTGCCCTACGTGCCTAACGCCCCGCCTGAAAAGCCAATACGCCCACCAGGATCGCCAGTACGGCGGCGACGACCGCGACCAACACACGAAAGGTTTGCCGCGGACGAGAGTTACGTAGCGCAATGAACGCCGCCTCGTTCAAATACCACGTCGATCGCTGATGCCCGGCGCAGATCACGCCAGTTCGCACCAGCTCGTCCATCTCGGCACCTTCGGCGAGGCCGATTTCGGCAAGTGATCTGGAGCGCTCGGGTGCGGTTGCGCCCGCGAGCCGAAAGCCATCCAGTATCTGCTCGATCCGCCTCTTTTTCGCGGCCGCAGCTGCCGCAACCACGACGCCAGCTCCCATTGCCATCCTCCGCTGATTGAGTGATGCCTATCGCGCCATTTCGACCGTTGTTGGACGAGCAGCTTCGGTCGGTAGATCCTCCGGTCGAAGTGCACCGGTCATCACGGCGACGGTGTCGCTCATGCTGATCTGTCGGGGATTCAACACGGCGACACGCTTGCCAAGTCGCTGCACGTGAATCCGGTCGGCGATCTCGAACACGTGCGGCATGTTGTGCGAGATGAGCACGACAGCGAGCCCGCGATCGCGCACGGTGCGGATCAGCTCGAGCACCATCGCGCTCTCCTTCACGCCTAACGCGGCGGTCGGCTCATCCATGATGACGACGTGCCGCGCAAATGCCGCGCTGCGCGCGACGGCGACGCTCTGTCGCTGTCCGCCAGACAGCGTCTCGACCGATTGGGTCATTGAACCGACGCCGATCTTGAGATCGGCCATGTGGGCAGCGCTTTCCAGGAGCATTCGTCGCTTGTCGAGCATGCGCAGGAAGCGTCCCGTGAAACCAGTCCGACGGATCTCGCGTCCGAGAAAGAGATTCTCCGCGATCGACATCGCGGGCGCGACGGCAAGGTCCTGGAAGACCGTTTCGATTCCCGCCCGCCGCGCATCGATCGGATTTCGAAAGTGCACCTGTCGTCCGTCGAGCCAGATGTCGCCTGAATCCGGGATCAGCGCTCCGGCGAGTGCCTTGATGAGCGTGGACTTGCCGGCACCGTTGTCGCCGATGACGGCGAGGATCTCGCGCGTGTGGAGCTGGAAGTCCGCCCCATCGAGGGCGGTCACGTGGCCGTAGCGCTTGATCAGCTGGCGCGCCTCAAGGACGATGTTGTCGGGGCTCATCGCCATCACGCAGCAGCTCCGCGCCGCGACAGCTGATCGGTGCCAACGGCGAGAATCACGAGTATACCGGTGATTAATATCTGATAAACCGACGACACTCCCATCAGCGTCAGCCCATTGCGAAAGACGCCGACGATGAGTGCTCCGACCAGGGAGCCGAGGATTGCTCCGCGACCGCCGAAGAGACTCGTGCCGCCGATGACGACGGCCGTGATCGCGTCCAGATTGTCGGTCTGTCCGGCGTTCGGGTCGCCGACGCCCGTTCGCGCGACCGAAAGCAGAGCCGCAATGCCGTACAAGCCGCCGGCCAGCAGGTAGACGCCGAGCAAGACGCGCTGCGTCGCGATGCCCGTTAGCCGAGCGGCTTCCGGGTTGTTGCCGACAGCATACACGTGCCGTCCCGCCGCCGTTTCTCGCAGCGCGAACCAGCTGAACCCATATAATGCCAGCATCAGCACGACGCCGTAGACCACCGAAGTGCTGCCCAATCGAAAAGTGCCACCAAGCCAGGTCATCGCCGGTGGAAGCTCGGTCACGGTTTGGGCATGTGAGTACAGCTGCGTGAGCGCGAACGCGATGTTCAGTGTGCCTAACGTGACGATGAACGGCGGCAACTTGATCCGGCTCACGAGGAGCCCATTCGCCGCACCGACGAGCGTCGTGACGGCGACGCCAGCCGCGATCGCCACGGCGACCGGAAGTCCGAGCTCGGCAGCGAACTTCGTCATCACGATGCCGCCGAGCGCCATCGCGGTTCCGCACGAGAGATCGACGCCCGCGGTGAGAATGATGAGCGTTTGGCCAATCGCCATGACGCCGACCACCATCACTTGTTGCAGCACGAGCGACATATTGTCGCCGGTCCAGAAGCGATCGCTCTGAAAGGCAAAGAATGCAGACGCAACGAGGAGCGCGAGGAGCGGGCCGATGGTTGCGGGGCGCGGAATCCGGAAGCCCACGTCGCGCTGCCTAATCGCGGCGCCCGAAACAGAGCGACATGCCCGCCTTCACATCCTTGCTGTCGACTCCCGGCGCGGGGTTCGCGGCAATGAGCGTGACGCCGGTGTCGGTGTATCCCATGGGTTTCTTGCCGGTCTTGATGTAATTCGCGCCAGCGGCGACGCCTAACGCTGCCATCTTGAGCGGATACTGCTGCGCGGTTGCGGCGATGGCGCCCGACGCGATATCGCGAATGCCCTGACAACCCCCATCAACGGAGACGATGACGACTCCCTTCTCTTTCCCCGCCGCCTTGAGCGCCTTGAACGCTCCCGCGGCGGTGGGCTCGTTGATCGTGTAAACGAGGTTGATGTCCGGGTTCTTCTGCAGGCAGTTCTCCATCCCTGCCTGCCCCTTGCTCTGATTGCCGTAGCTATCGGCCATACACACGACCTGCGGTGGTCGCCCGAGCACGTTGCTGGCTTTCGGCGGCGCCGGCAAACCGAACCCCTTCAGAAATCCATTGTGTCGTTGCGCCCCGACGGGGTGTCCCGGAAACAGATCGAGTGTCGCGATCTTGGGTACCTTGCCGCCCAGGACCGCTCTCGCATATGAGCCAATGAGCATCCCGGCTTCGTAATTGTCCGTCGCGAACAGCGCGTCAGTCGCGTCAACCGGATCCGTGGGACTATCGAGCGCGATGACGAGTATTCCCTTCGCGCGTGCTTTCCGTATTGCTGGAACGATCGCCTTCGAGTCGTTCACGGTGATGAGAATGACCTTCGCGCCAGCGGCGATCATGTTCTCCATCGCCGTCACCTGGCCAACGTTGTCGCCATCGTTGGCGCCCGCCGCGCTGATGAGGCGGATGCCGTTTTGCTGCGCAGCTGCAAGCGCTCCCTCCTTCATCTTCACGAAGAAGGGATTGCTCTCGGTTTTGGTAATCAGGCCGATGATCGGCTGTTGCGCTCGCGCCGGCGCAGTGCAAGCGCCGGCGCTGAGCACCGCGATTAGCGTTAGGCGTGCGGCGCCCACGCTTTGTCGCCAGGCTTGTACGGCACGCACGGATCGTATTTCCCCGGCGTCTCGGCGTATCGCTGCGCCTGCTTGCACCCAATCTCCGACGTGAAGTAGCCAAGCAAGGTGAGCTCCTTCATCATGCGGAAATAGTGCGGTGGCGAATCGGCCGTGATCGCGGTCGCGGTGCCGACGTCTCCACCGAGACCCGCTTCCTTGCGCGGTGCCTCGAGATGCGCCTCGGCCTTTTTCGCCGCGGTTGTCGTCGTCGTATCGGACTTCTTTTTCCGCGCGGCCTCGACGGCATCGGTGTACGTCTTCTGCTCCTTGTCGAGCGTTTCGAGAAGAGCGAGACGCTGCTGGGGCGTTGCCTGCGCAAACCCGACGTTGTTGGCTTTGCGGCAAGCGTCATTGAGCTGGGTCATGCCGTCGCGAAAGATCTTCTGCTCCTTCGCGTCGTAGCAGTCCGTTACCATGACTGCCATGAACGGGCCGACTCTCGCGGCCTTGGCGCCCGGCGTCTTCGTGTCCGGAAGGATGGTGTCCGCGACCTCATCGAGGAAATCCATATCAGCGGCCGCGAACTGGCCGACCTGCTCCCCTGCCTGTACGACCGGTCGGTCCTTCTGACATGCGGTCAACAGCGAGCTTCCGCCGATGAACGTCACGCCGCCGAGGAAGAAGCCGACGCGACGGATCGCTTCGCGACGGTCAATGGTGCTCACTTCTTCAGTGCGATCGATCATGTCTTCACCGTTAGGCATCTATGAATCTCCTTAGAGAGTGCGCCGAGTGAGCTCGTCCGCAGCGAAATTCGCCGCCCGCGCGGTGAGCGCCATGTAGCTGAGCGAGGGATTCTGACACGCTGTCGAGGCCATGCACGATCCATCGGTGACGAACACGTTAGGCGCGTCCCACACTTGGTTGTGCGAGTTGAGCACGGAGTTGGTGGGCTTCGTTCCCATGCGCGCGGTGCCCATCTCGTGAATGCCCATGCCTGGAAAGCACGGTTCGTCGTAGGTGTGCACGTCTTTCACGCCCGCCGCCTCGAGCATCTCGGCCATGTCATTCGCCATGTCCTTGCGCATACGATGCTCGTTCTCGCCCGTGGCGCAGTCGATCTTGAGCACGGGCAGGCCCCATTTGTCCTTCCGGTTCTCGTCGAGCGTCACGACGTTCGCGTGGTTAGGCAGCATCTCGCCGAACGCGGTGCCGCCAACCGTCCACTGTCCTGGCTCGGCCATGGAATCTTTGAATCCGCCGCCGACTCCGAGCTCCGCTACCGCGCGCGACCATCCGTCTCGTCCGGCTGCGCCTTCGTAGCCGAATCCTCGGAGGTAATCGCGCTTCTCGCCAAAGAGATTGCGATAGCGTGGGATGTAGACTGAGTTCGGCTTACGGCCGTACTGGTCTTTGTCCAGGAGCCCGTCGATGCGACCCTCCGCGCCAACACGGAAGTGGTGATCCATCAGATTGTGGCCCAGCTCTCCGGAGCTCGACCCAAGTCCTCCCGGCCAGATGTCCGTGGCAGAACGGAGAAGAATCCAGGTGGAGTTCAGCGTTGACGCACAGAGGAAGATGACCTTCGCCTTGTAATCGGTGCTCTGCATCGAGAGCGCGTCGAGCACGCGTACGCCGCTCGCGCGCTTCCTGTCCTTGTCGTACAGGACCTCGTTCACGATCTGCCACGGCTTGAGCGTCAAGTGCCCAGTCTTCATTGCGGCTGGCAGCGTCGACGACTGCGTGCTGAAGTACGCGCCGTACGGGCATCCAAGCCAACATGCGTCACGATACTGACAGGCGGAGCGACCGCCGATCGGCTGCGTGAGATTCGCCGTGCGTGCCGGAATCCAGCGTCGCTTGCCGTCGAAGTGCTGCCTAACGCGATCGGCAACCATCTGCTCCGCGCAGTTGAACGGCATGGGAGGTTGGAACTTGCCGTCGGGCAGCTGCGGCATGTGCTCGATCGAGCCGGAAATCCCGGCGAATGGCTCGACGTGATCATACCAGGGCGCGATGTCTTTATAGCGAATCGGCCAGTCAGTGCCAACGCCTTCTTTCCCGTTTGCCTCGTAGTCGAAGTCACTCCACCTGAAAGAGCAGCGGCCCCACATGAGCGACCTGCCGCCGACGTGATAGCCGCGATACCAGTCGAAGCGTTTGACTTCCGTATATGGCGAGTCCTTGTCGGATGCCCACCAGTCGAGGTTTTTCTCGTTGAGTGGATAATCACGTCGCAGGACCGGATAATCCTCTTCCATCTTTTTCGTGCGGCCCCCGCGATGTGGGTACTCCCACGGGCCCTTCTGCGCGTTCACATAGTCTTTGATGTGCTCGATGTTCTTCCCACGCTCGAGCAGCAGCGTGTTGAGGCCTCTCTCGGTCAGCTCTTTCGCCGCCCAGCCGCCTGAGATACCGGATCCGACTACGATTGCATCGAACGTCGTGCTTTCCACGTGTCTCTCTCCCCTCGTTAGAGGTTCCGGTTCTTCAGCTCCCGGACAGCGAAATCCGCCGCGCGAGCCGTGAGCGCCATGTACGTGAGCGACGGATTCACGCACGCCGCCGAGGTCATGCAGGAGCCATCGGTGACGAAGACGTTAGGCGCGTCCCACACTTGATTGTTCCCGTTGAGCACCGACGTTTTCGGATCTTGTCCCATGCGCGCGGTCCCCATTTCGTGGATCCCCATCCCTGGGAAATACCCGCTGTCATAGGTTTGCACCTTTTTTACGCCGGCCGCCTCGAGCGTCTCCGCCATGTCGTTCATCATGTCGACGCGCATCTTGCGCTCGTTCTCGCCCGTTGCGCAATCGATCTTGAGCACCGGGAGACCCCATTTGTCCTTCCGCGTCGGGTCCATGCCGATCTGATTTGCGTGGTTAGGCAACATCTCACCAAAAGCGGTGGCACCGATCGTCCATGGGCCCGGCTCGCCCGCGTTGTCCTTGAACGCACCGCCCACACCGAGCTCCGCGACGGCGCGCGACCATCCGTCGCGGCCCGCGCTGCCCTGATAGCCAAAGCCGCGCAGATAGTCGCGCTTCTCGCCAAAGAGATTGCGATAACGCGGGATGTAGAATCCCGTCGGCCGACGGCCATTGTAGTACTGGTCCTCCATTCCTTCGATCGTGCCAGAGGCGCCTAACCGGAAATGGTGGTCCATGAGGTTGTGTCCAAGCTCTCCGGAGCTCGACCCGAGCCCTCCGGGCCAGAGGTCCGTTGCAGAACGCATGAGGAGCCACGTCGAGTTCAGCGTTGACGCGCAGAGGAAGATCACCTTCGCGTTGTAGTCGGTGACCTGATTGCTGTTCGCGTCGAGCACCCGGACGCCAGTCGCGCGCTTGCGACTCTTGTCATAGATGACCTCGGTCGCGATCGACCACGGCTTCAGCGTGAGGCGGCCCGTCTTCATCGCCGCCGGGAGCGTCGAGGATTGCGTGCTGAAGTAGCCGCCATACGGACACCCGAGCCAGCACGCGTTGCGGTACTGGCAGGGATTGCGGCCAGGAAGTGCTTGCGTTGCGTTCGCGGTCCGGCCGGGAATGATGCGTCGCTTGCTGTCGAACTTTTTCGTTAGGCGCCCGGCAATCAGCTCCTCGCCGCAGTTGAGCGCCATCGCGGGCTGGAACTTCCCGTCGGGCAGCTGCGGCATGTGCTCGATGGAGCCCGAGATTCCGGCGTGCGGTTCGACGTAGTCGTACCACGGCGCGATGTCCTTGTAGCGAATCGGCCAGTCAGTGCCGATGCCCTCCTTCGCGTTCGCCTCAAAGTCAAAATCGCTGTGGCGGTAGCTCTGACGTCCCCACATCAGCGATCGGCCGCCCACGTGATAGCCGCGGAACCAGTCGAAACGCTTCACTTCTGTGTATGGCGAATCCTTATCGGACGCCCACCAGTCGAGGTTCTTCTCGTTCAGCGGATAGTCACGTTTGAGTACAGGGTACTCCGCCTCCTGAGCCTTCGTGTGGCCGCCGCGATGTGGGTACTCCCAAGGGCCTTTCTGTGCGTTGGGGTAATCCTTGATATGCTCGATATTCTTGCCACGCTCGAGCAGCAGCACATTGAGACCCTTCTCAGTGAGCTCTTTTGCGGCCCACCCTCCCGAGATGCCTGATCCCACTACGATCGCGTCGTATGTCGTGCTCTGCACCGGTATGTCCTCCTGTTACTCGTCGGCTGCCGCGAATGGGGCGTTGACCAATTATGACGCAGAACGCGCCACTTCGCGAATCCCTTCGATGGTGGCGCTTCGGGTGCCGTGAGCTCCCGAGCTGTTGTGGCACGTGTAGTGCTCCGAAGGGTTCGCTAACCACGCGCGGTCCAGCGGGATCGGAGTTTGCGGAAGAACGCCAAGGCCAGAGTGGGCCGGGGCGAGTCACATCTTTTACAACGGCTAGGAAGGCAGCATGAACCGGTACGTGTCGGCGGCGGCAATGGTCGCGGTCGCGATCGCAATCGCGGCGTGCGATCGGGGGCCACTGAGCCCCAAGGGAGCAATGAACGCGACGTTCGATCTCAAGTCGATCAACGGGACTTCCCTGCCCTACGACAGAACGCTCGGAACGGCATCGATGCGCATAACGAGCGACGTGCTCCTGCTCAAGGACGACGGGAGTTACGAGGACTCGACCACGTACCTATTCGATTCGAAATCGAACCAGACCGGTACCTCGATCGAGCGCGGCCGGTATAGTGTCTCCGGCTCATCGATCTCGTTCATCGATCGCACCCATGGTGGTCGCTACGGCGGCTCGATCGACGGTCCGACGCTCACACAATCCGTCAACGGCAACACGCCTGTGTACCAGCGACGCTAGTCTTGTCATCCCGAGCGAAGCGAGGGATCTGCGCGCGCAGCGCGCAGATCCCTCGTCGCTTTGCTCCCTCGGGAGACTGCTGCGGTCTAACCGCTCAAACCGGGAACAGCATCTCGCGATACTTCGGTAGCGGCCAGAGCTCGTCGTCGACGAGCAACTCGAGTGCATCGCTCGCCACCCGAGTGGCAGCCATGGCATCGGCGCCAGTATGCGTCAGGAACTCTGCCTGTTCCTCGAGCTCCTCGTGCATGCCCTCCGCTTTGTCGATCGCCTTGCCGAGCGCCACGCGCGCTGACTGAAGCTCCTGGATCACTTTCCCAATGCGGTTCGCTGGCTCGATCTGCGGAATAGCCTTAATGCCTGCCTCTTTCGCGCGGGCGGCCGCTGATGCCAAGCCGCCTACGTAATCAAGCGACGCAGGTAAGACCATCGTGTCCACGGTTTCGCGAAGCGTGTGGAGCTCGATGAGCATGTCCTTCACATAGCGCTCGAGGCGAACATGATACCGCGACTCGAGCTCTTCTTCGCTAAAGATCCCGAGCTTCGTCAGCAGCTGACGCGACTGCTTCGTGGCGAGCTGCTTCAGCGCCTCGGGCGTCCGTCGGAGATTCGGTAGCCCACGCTTCTCGGCTTCCTTGACCCACTCCTCGGAGTAGTTGTTGCCCTCGAAGCGAACCGCGGCCGTCTCCTTGAAGATGCGGCGAACGATCTTGAGCACCGCATCGTCGACCTTCTTGGTTTTCTTCAGCTCGGCCTTCAGCTCCGCGGTGATCTCAGCGATGCTTTCCGCCACCGCCGCGTTGAGCAGCACGATCGGGAACGCGATCGACTGCGAGGAACCAACCGCCCGAAATTCGAACTTGTTGCCGGTGAAAGCAAAGGGTGATGTTCGGTTGCGATCGGTGTTGTCGCGCTGAATCTCCGGAAGCCGGGCGACGCCTAGCTTGATCATCTCCTGATCGGCGCTGTTCGTCACCTTGCCTTCGGCGATTGTCTCGATCACGTGCGTGAGCTGCTCGCCCATGAACACCGAGATGATTGCCGGGGGCGCT
>JANWKK010000142.1 GCA_025451425.1 Gemmatimonadaceae bacterium | reverse complement strand
GTCCGCGTTCCGGGTTCTTCGTGTCCACCTTCACCTCGGTCCACGGATTGAGGTTGGCCGCTGCCGCCTGGAAGAGGGGAACGCCGGACGCTGGCACGGCGAAGGTGTCGTAAAGATGCTTCGCTTCGTGCTCGCTCACGGCATTAGCAAACGCAAAACGGAACTGATCGAAAGTGAGTGGGATCGCGCGATTCCGATTGGCGGGATTACCAAGCACCGGCCACGCCGATCGGAGCGAAGAGATCGGCAGCGGCAACACGCCGCGGAATGGCGCGGGGTCGATCGCCACCGTTGCCAACGATAGACCGCGGCCCGCGAGAATCTGAGCCAGCAGACCGCCGAAGGAATGTCCGATCAGGGCGGGCTTTTTCTGCAGCTCGCGAATGATCGTCGCGAAGTGATCGGCGACCTGGCCAACCGACTTGTGCGCCAGGACCTCGGGCGTCGCATTCGCTTCGGCAACGGTCTCCGGATCGTCCGGCCAACCGGGAGTCAACGCCGTGTAACCGGCTTCCTCGAATGCTGCCGCCCATCGATCCCAGCTGCTTGGCAGCAGCCAGAGTCCGTGAACGAAGACGACTGACTGAAGTCCCGTTTTGTTGGCGCGCTCCACCTGTTGCGCTTCGTGATCGGTAATCGTTGCGACGCCGGCGGCCGGAGTGTGGGTGGTTACCGTCATTGAATGTCAGCTCGGTGGTGCTCGGTTTTACTCGGCCGCCCGTTCAGTCGCGAGGACGATTCGAGTGAGAAAAGTGTCGACGGATTCGGTTTTGTGTCGTTGCGGAAGGACGAAACGTTGATCGTCGGGTTCGCGCGGCGGCCGGTCGCCGACTGGCTCGTCGACCATGAGATCACCGCCGCGGTTCTCGACAATGGCCTCGAAGCGCTCGACAGCTTCGAGTAGGCGTATCAACTGATCATCCGTTTCGTGGCCCGTCAGGTGGATTCCGCGGGTGCGCAGGCGTTCGACTACCTCTCTCGCGACATCACGACGTTCGTTGCTCATCCGGCGCGCGCCGGCGCGAGGGACCACTTGCTGCGATGATACATCCCGGAAAGGGTGTCGTTCACCATGGGATGCCTCCGGTAGTTGAGCAGCAACTCACTAGGTCGAGCTCGCAGCGCGTGACGACGGCTCGGCGGTGCCTCGCCGGGCGGGCGCGGAGCCCTGCTTCTGACGCGCAAAGTCGAGCAGATCGGCGTTGAATTGCTCGAGATGCGTCGTCATTAGGCCATGCGGCGCTCCCTTGTACACTTTATATGCAGCATTCTTGATCATCTTGGAAGCCCGCTCGCCCGCAACGCTGATCGGAACGATCTGATCGTCGTCGCCGTGAATGATTAACGTCGGGATATCGAACTTCGTGAGATCGTCTGTGAAGTCGGTCTCCGAGAAGGCCTTGATACACTCGTATGCGGCGGCCAGCCCGCACTGCATCCCGAGGAGCCAGAAGGCATCATGAACGCCCTGCGGCACTTTCGCGCCGGGCCGGTTCGCGCCGTAAAACGGCTGGCTCAGGTCCTCCCAGTACTGTGACGCGTTCGCTAGCACACCGGTGCGGATTTGATCGAATGCCTGAAGCGGCACGCCATCGGGATTCTTTGGCGTTTTCAGGAGGCCTGGCGTGACGGCACCGACCAGCACAGCCTTCGCAACGCGCGTCGTTCCGTGCCGCCCGATATAACGCGCGACTTCACCGCCGCCTGTCGAGTGGCCGACATGAATCACGCTCGTTAGGTCGAGCGTCTCGACGAGCGCGGCGAGATCATCCGCATACGTGTCCATGTCGTTGCCGGACCACGTTTGTGTCGAGCGTCCGTGCCCGCGGCGATCATGGGCGATCGCCCGGAAGCCATTCGACGCGAGGAAAAAGAGCTGGGCGTCCCAGGCATCGGCGTTCAGCGGCCAGCCGTGACTGAAGACAACCGGTTGTCCAGATCCCCAATCCTTGTAGAAGATCTGCGCGCCGTCTCGGGTCGTGATCGATGGCATTTCTCTCTCCGCGTCTGCGTGGTCCGCGACGAATCGTGTTCGGCGAGGAACGATCAAGTTGGTCGAGTCGCGCGACCACGCCATTGGCTGTTGGTCCAACGTAAGGATTCAGCACGGGGCGGTCACGAGCGCGAGTCCAAGGAGGCGCTCCACCTTTCCTCTCCACACGGCCGAGAGACACGGCATCGTTAGGTGCACGAGCTCGGCAACGCTGGGCCCGGACCGTCGCCACGTCTGACAACGGATTCGTGACACGACTGTGGCTCCGAGGTGATAGGGCGCTCACCGACTACGCGCAACGTGGGGCTTCCCCTTCTCCTGACTGGAGGTCGCATGACAACGACGGGTTCCCGCTCCCTCGCCCTGACGCTGTCCCTCTCTGCTGTAATCGCAGTACTCGCCGGCTGCGGCGCCGAAAAGGTCACGCAGCCAATCGATCCGGCATTCGCGACATCGAAGACGGCCGCCGACGCGCTCGCGTCGCGCGACCGCGATCCCGAGGATGAGGCCGATGGCGACGGACTCCAGCGGATCAAGCACTTCGTCATCATCTATCTCGAGAACCACAGCTTCGACAACCTGTACGGCCAATTCCCGGGCGCGAACGGATTATCGAACGCGGAGGGACACATCACGCAGGTCGACGCCGCGGGTAATCCCTTCGCGACGCTGCCGACACCGCCCGGAGGCGCGTTCCCATCGAACCTGCCTAACGCGCCGTTCAGCATCGAGCAGTTCGTCGCGGTCGACAAGGATATTCCTGATCTCGTGCATCGCTACTACCAGGAGCAGATGCAGATCGACGGTGGCAAGATGGATAAGTTCGCGTTGGTGAGTGATGCAAAGGGCCTCGTGATGGGCCACTACACCACAGCCAATCTTCCGCTGGCTGCCGAAGCCGCCCGTTACACCCTCTGCGACAACTTCTTCCACGCCGCGTTTGGCGGATCGTTCCTCAATCACATCTGGCTCATTGCTGCTACGTCGCCGCGGTTCCCGAATGCACCGTCGAGTGCCGTCGCGCAGCTGGACGCGTCGGGCAATCTCGTCCAGGACGGCTTCGTCACGCCCGATGGCTACGACGTCAACACGTCGTACAGCGTCAACCAACCGCATCCGACGACGACGCCCGCGAACCAGTTGGTGCCTAACCAGACGATGCCGACGATCGGCGACCGCCTCTCCGAGCAGCGCATCTCGTGGGCGTGGTACTCGGGTGGGTTTGCTGCCGCGCTCGCGGGAAATCCGGATCCACTGTTTCAGTTCCACCATCAACCGTTCATCTACTTCGCGAACTACGCCGACGGCACGAAAGCCAAAGCGCAGCACCTGAAAGACGAGACGGATTTCGTTGCGGCGGTGAAGTCGCACACGTTGCCGGCCGTTTCGTTCATCAAGCCGATCGGCATCGACAACGAGCATCCAGGATACACCGACGTCCTCACGGGCGAGAACCACACGGAAGAATTGATTCAGCTCATTCGCTCGAGCAAGTATTGGAAGAACACGGCGATTATCATCACCTACGACGAGCACGGCGGATTCTGGGATCACGTCGCGCCGCCGGTGGTCGATCGCTGGGGCCCGGGCTCGCGTGTGCCGACGCTGGTGATCTCACCCTTCGCACGTCGCGGCTATATCGATCATCATTACTACGATACGACGTCAATTCTCGCGCTCATCGAGCAGCGCTACGGGCTGCGTCCGCTGTCCACCCGCGATGCGCGGGCGAATGACATGCGCGCGGCGTTCGCGTTCGAGGGCGAGGACCGCTGAGCGGAGCCTCAGGGTCAGGAGAGAGAGAAGTCACGAATTGCGCGAATGGCGCGAGTTGGTCGTCGCGGTACGACCGATTCGCGCCATTCGCGTAATCCGTGATTGACTTTGTGAGCTATCTCGAAGCTAGTACTCGGCGATGACCTGACCGCCGGGTACGAGTGTGATCCAGCGCTGAGCGCCTAACAGGTCGAGTCGCTCCGCAAGCTCCTTCGTATCCGTGAGTCGCACCGGTGAAGGAACGTCACCCTGGTCGTGGAAGAAGTCCTCCCAGTGACCGAGGATGACATAGCGCGGACGCAGCGCAGCAAGCAGGAGGGTTGGATAGTCTGGAACCTTCTTGAAGTTGCCGGCGCACACGATCGCCACGTCCACCGGACGTCGGTCGGCGCCCGTGAATGGCGGTAGAACGACGTCGAGGGGCTGCGTCGCCGCGTCCTGATAGAAGATGCGAAACGCGGGTTTCCCACTCTCGTCGAGCAGATCGATGACGTACGAGACGGGCTCACCCAAACACCAGCCCCACCCGGTTCGTGGCAATGACGTTCGATCTTGTTTCGCGTGACAACGAGCCATGGTGATGAACCACCAATTCGGCGCGTGGCTCGATTGCACCGCCATGAATCGCATTCGCCGGCTTGGCGAGTAGATCCAGCGCCCCACATGCCAAGCGCTCGCGACAACGCTGTCCGATGGGAAGAGCGAGTCGATGCGAGTCGAGCGCGTACGCAACCACGCGTCGCCCATGAGAATGCGTTTCGTCGTCAGCGTGCCATAGATCGTCGCTGCCGGCAGATACCGCCGAGCGATGACCGGAACGTCCATCAGATGATCGTAGTGGGAATGACCCACGAGGATCGCGTGCACGCCGACGAGTGGCGTCAGCGCCGTGCCGAGGTATCGCCGAAGCTCGCGATCGACAGCGGCGGTATCTGAATGAATCGGCCAGAGCGGCGTGGCGACCGCCATCAATGCGGGATGCGTGAATGACGGCGCGGTCATCACCGCCTCGCCACCCGCGCGAATGAGAAAGCCGCCGACGCCGAGATATGTGAATTGCACCGTCGATTCACACGGCGCGAGGGTGGCGCATGAGCGCCAGGTCGGCGTCGAATCGCGCGGGATCGGGCGCAGCGCCGAGGCTGGACCCGTCAATCGAAGGCAGCCGGTCGCCGCGACAAGGATCAGCGCGGCGGCGAGGTACCTCACGAGGCGTCTGCGGCTTCGTCCCGGACGCGACGCATCAGCGACTCGAATCGTGCATCGCTGCGCAGTCCCGCCATCGAGGGATCGAAGCGCAGCATAACGAGCCAGTAGTCGCGTGCCTCGATGGCGCGCTCCAACCAGGTGATCGCGAGGTCGTTGTTTCCGAGACAGTGGTGAGCGATCGCGATGCCGACCGTTGGTATTGGCTCGTGCGCGGCGCGCTGCTCGATGTTTGTCAGCAGCAGTCGAGCTTCGGACACTTCGCCCAATGCGACGAGCGGTTGAACGAGGTTCGGCGTCGCCCAGCGATCTCCCGCGTTGAGCTCGAGAACCCGTGCGAATTCCGTTCGCGCCTCCTGCGCGCGTCCCGTGTAGAGCAGGCAGAAGCCGAAGGCCCGATGCAGCTCGCTGGCATGCGGATGTCTCGCCACAGCTGGCTCGAGCGCGCGCACTGCTTGTTCCCACTGGCCAGCGAGGATGAGGATCCACGCCAGATCGTACGTTGCATACTCGGAGAGGGGATCGAGCGAGCGCGCTTGCTCCATCGCCGCGATGGCTTCCTCGAACCGTCCCTGCGCCGCGAGCACGAGACCGAGACAGTGATGAGCAAGATAGAACCCCGGAGCCAGATCGAGTGCGTGGCGCGCGATCGTCTCGGCGCGCTGAAAGTTCCACTCGTACCAGAGCGCCACATGCGCCTGCATTATGAGCGCAAGGGCATCGTGTGGATCCAGCGCGAGCGCACGCTCGGCGGCTTCGCGTGCCCGTGGGAAGGCCTCGCGCGGCCGCAGCGCGTGATAGATGCCGTACTCGACGAGAGCGTATGCTATACCCGCATACGACGGTGAGAAATCGGGCGCCAGACGGGCCGCCTCCTCGAAGCAATGCAACGCTTCGTGCATACCTTCTTTGCGCTGCTCAACGAGCTGGCGTCCACGAAAATACACTTCGAACGCCTCGGGATTGACGAGCGCAATTCCTTCGCTCGTGATATTGTCCGCGCCTAACACGGTACCACTACCGCCGGTTCGCGCGACGCTGATCGC
>JANWKK010000141.1 GCA_025451425.1 Gemmatimonadaceae bacterium | reverse complement strand
TGATGATCATCCGATAGTTCACCTGCGCCACGTTCCTCGTCACATTCGAGTTCTGATAGATGATCGACTTGACCTGGACCGAATCGGTTTTGTTCAGGAATTGCTCGAACCACTTCTTCGTCTGATTGTCTTGCTCGTAATTCCGATACGCCTCTTCCATTTTCGACGGCAGCCTTGACTCGATCGCCGCCTTGAGCTGCTCAATCGGCTGCTGTAGCTCGGGCGCCACGGTCGTCACCGCCACTACCGACCGCGCCGTGGCGGGCAATCCGGTATCGGCGCCTCTCATCGCGAGGGGAGGCGTATTCTTCTTTGGAAGTGGTGCCGCCATCGGGCTAGGGATGTAAACGACTTCGCGCGGCGCCGGCTTGCTAGCCGCCGCTTGCTCGAGTTGTTGCCGTGTTCGCAACTCTTGCTCGCGTGCGTTCATCACGTTGCGCGCAACGATCGTTGCCGTCACGACAAGCGTGATGACTACAGCCGCGGCCGCGCCGATCATATTGCGCCTTCTCCAAACCGGGCGCTGCTGGGCGACACCAGGATACGGCGTCATCTCCTGAGTCGGCTGCTCCGCCGCCTGGATGAACACCGTTGGATTGCTGCGCGTCGTCGCCGGCCGCCAGCTCGGATCGTCAAAGCCGCCCTCGAGCGCGATCGCCGGAATCAAGAGGTCGCGCACTTCCGCGACGGTGCCGTAACGATCCTGCGGCGCGCGCGCGAGCATTCGTGCCACGATCAGATCGAGCGTCTTCGGAAGTTCCGATACGAGATCGCGCGGATGCGGCGCTCTCTCGGTGAGACGACGCTTTATCATTTGCTCACGCGTCGGCTCGTCGAACGAGCGCCGCCCCGTGAGCGTTTGATAAAGAATGCAGCCGAGGCTATAGATGTCGCTGCGCGCGTCCACCGGATCACCGAGCAGTTGCTCGGGACTCATGTATTCCGGCGTTCCGATAACGAGTCCGGTGCGCGTCAGCGATTCCGCCGGTCCCTCCTCGATCGCTTTCGCAATGCCGAAATCCACGACCTTCGCGATGTCGCGACCGTTCTTCCCCGGGGCAACGATGATGTTGTCGGGCTTGAGGTCGCGATGGACGATGCCCAACTCGTGCGCCGCCACTAGGGCCTCGGCAACCTGATGTGCGATGTCGAGGGCCCGGGCAGGCTGTAGTGTCGTCTCACGCTCCAGCAAGCGGGTGAGCGACAGGCCGTCGACGTACTCCATCACGAGATACACGACGCCGTCGGTCTCCCCGTAGTCGAACACCGCGGCGACGTTTGGATGGATGATGCGCGCCGCGTTCGACGCCTCGCGCGCGAAGCGCTGCGCGGACTCCGAATCACTCAGCAACGCGCCGTTCATGACCTTCACGGCGCACTGCCGGTTCATCTTCACGTGCTCGGCCAAATACACCGTGCCCATCCCGCCCTCGCCAAGCCGCTTGAGCATGTGATATCGCTCGGCGAGCACGCGACCGACGAATGGATCGTTCGAACCCTTCGGACGAAGCGGGGTCCCATCGTTCGGGCAGAAGCGAGAGGCCGTGTCGTACTCAGCGCCGCACTGGGGGCAGACCTTCGCGATCGCGACGGCCTCGCCCTCGGCCGGCGTCCGTTGCTGGGCGAGGCCGCCAGAGCCAATGACGCTCACGCCAAGCGCCGTGTCGCCGGTTTGGGCACCGTCGGCACGATTGGTCTTTCCGCTCACTCGGCGTGCTGCTGTTTCGTCGCTCACGACACTAATCGAGTCTACTGGGGTGAACCGTACGGGCCCGGAGTGCGGCGAGCGGCCCACTACCGAAGACGCGCCATCACTCATCTCCCCTAATGGCTCAGAAAGCGAAAGGGAGATGCGTTGAGTGCCGTCATCGAACGTGCCGTCCGCGTGCATACGAAGGGCCACGACAGCGCGCCCTTCGGTCCGTCGCGCAAAGTACGCCGGTCCACCACAAGCTGCATATGGCAAACTGCCGAGCAATTCGAATTCCCCCGCCACAGATTGGCGGACCTGCTCTAACAGTTCCTGCCGTGCGTCATCCGTACCCGGCGCGATACCGGAGAGGTCCGCGCCACATGAACAGTATCGGGTCCATCCTTGCACCTCGGTACCACATTGCGTGCACCAACTTGTGGGACCGGGCAGTGATTCCTCAAGTGAACGCCAGAGCGTGACATCGTAACCGGTGCCGACACCGAGCCGCTCGTTGAGCGCGGCGACTACTAGGGAACCCGTGGCTTCCTCACGCGCAAGAAACGCCACACTGCCCCATTCGCTTTGTTCGTCAAGATCGCGCCCGAGAAGAGCGATGACCGACAGCGCGGAGCCGACTGCCTGTCGAAGAGCCTCCACTTGCTCAGTCCGCTGAACGTCGAGTCTCGCTCCCGATGTTTTCAGATCGGGAGAGCTGAGAGTGAGGGACGCAGAGGAAGGAGAGGAGGTCGGTTGAGGCATATGTCGCGGTCCCCACAGAGATATGGCGGATCGGAGGGGAGCGAAAGGGCGGACGGCTTAACCTACGTCGTCCCAGCAATGGAGAGACGCCCGCGCTGCGAAGCGAGTCACGGGCAGTGTGAGCGAGATCACAATAACATAACATGAAATTTCGCCTCGTGTTGCACGTGTCCGACTAGCTCTGGGGCATGGTTCGGATGTGGTACCGATCCTGCCCGGATTGCTACCCTCATGGCGAATCCAACCACGGCGATCGCACCGGTGCTGCCAGCCTGGCGACATTATCCGATAGGGGTTGAAATCGGCCCCGACGAGGTCGCTCACGCGCGAGTCTGGGCACCCCAACGGCACACAGTCTCGTTCGTCGAGGTCGATCGATCCGGTCGCGAACTCAGGCTCTCTGATCTCGAGTCGGAAGGGAACGGATATTTCTCCGGTGCCGTGAACGCCCAGCGTCCCAGTCGCCTCTACAAGTTTCGGCTCGACGGACGCAGCGATTTTCCCGACCCCGTTTCGCGTTTTCAACCGGCTGGCCCACATGGACCCTCGCAGATCATCGATGCGCGGGGCTTTGCGTGGACAGATGCCGGATGGCGTGGGCCTGCGCTTACCGGCGCCATCATTTATGAGCTCCACTTCGGAACCTTCACCTCTGCGGGCACCTACGACGCGGCCGCGAAGCATCTTGCCGACTTGCTCGACATCGGAGTCAGCGTTGTCGAGATCATGCCTGTGGCCGAGTTCCCCGGGCGATTCGGTTGGGGCTATGACGGCGTGTCGCTATTTGCTCCGTCGCACCTCTACGGGGAGCCGGACGATCTCCGCGCGTTCGTCGATGCGGCACACGCGCACGGCATCGGCGTCATTCTCGACGTCGTCTACAACCATCTGGGGCCGGACGGCAATTACCTGAAGGAGTTTAGTAAACACTACTTCAAGGGAAATACGGAATGGGGCGAGGCACTGAACTTCGACGGAAACGAGTCGACGGCGGTACGTGAGTTCTTCATAACGAATGCCGGGTATTGGATAGACGAGTTCCATCTCGACGGTCTCCGGCTCGACGCGACGCAGCAGATCTTCGATTCGTCTTCGACGCATATCGTCGCCGCGATCGCGGAACGGGTTCGCGAGAGCGCGCGCGGCAGAACGTCCATCGTCGTGGCCGAGAACGAGCCGCAACACGCAACCCTCTTTCGTCGTCGGGCGGCGGGCGGCTACGAGTTGGATGCACTCTGGAACGACGACTTTCATCACGTGGCGATGGTCGCGCTCACGGGTCGCGACGAAGCGTATTACAGTGGGTATCGCGGGACGGCGCAAGAATTCGTCTCGGCGGCGAAGTATGGATTCCTCTACCAAGGCCAGTGGTATCGCTGGCAGAATGGTCGACGCGGGACGCACGCTTTCGATGTCGAGCCCGCTCGGTTCATCAACTTCATACAAAATCACGATCAGGTCGCGAACTCGGCCTTTGGTGTTCGCGTACATCTACTGACGTCGCCGAGTCGCTACCGCGCGCTGACAGCGCTGCTCTTACTCTTGCCCCAGACGCCGATGCTGTTTCAAGGGCAGGAATTCCTCGCCTCCGCGCCCTTTCTCTACTTCGCCGATCACAATCCTGATCTCGCGGCTCTCGTCCGGCACGGCCGCGCTGAATTCCTTGGTCAATTCGCACACGTCGCGACGTCGGAAGTCACGGCGCGCTTGGCTGATCCGTCGAGTGAGTCGACCTTCGACCGCTGTAAGCTCGACTGGTCCGAACGTACCGAGCCGAGTCGCGCTTGTGCGCTGTCACTCGTCCGTGATCTCATCCGCTTACGACGCATGGACGACACGCTGCGAGGCCAGGGCGTGCACGATCCCGAGAACCGTGACGGAGGATTGTTGGCGCGCGCTCTCGACGGCTCAGTTCTCGGTCAGCATGCATTCGTTCTTCGTTACTTCGGCGAACGACGTGAACAGGACCGGCTCATCGCGGTAAATCTCGGACCGCGACTGCAGGCTGAGCCGCTCGCCGATCCACTCGTCGCACCGCCAAATCGAATGGTGTGGCGGACCATGTGGTCTTCTGAAGATCCCGTGTACGGGGGTTGCGGTACACCACCGCTCGATAGCGACGACGGCGGCTGGGTGTTGCCCGCGGAGGCCACCATTTTGCTCGCGCCGGTGTCCGCCGATGGCGCGACGCCGGCACCCCATCAAGCAACTTCCGAAAAAGAAGCACGCGCACAGTGGAAAGCCCGATATGAGACGACTGCTCGATAGGATCACGCGACCTCTGGTCGTGCCCCGCGGCGAGGATGAGGGCGCGAAGACGCTCGTCGAGGCCGAATGGCTCGTGACGAACGGCTTGGGTGGCTACGCGTCTGGCACCGTCGCCGGCGTGAACACGCGCCGGTATCACGGGCTGCTCATCGCGGCGCTGCCGAATCCCATTGGCCGGCTCGAGATGCTGAACCATCTTGGCGAGCGCGTGTGCGTCGCCGGGGGAAAGCCGACGCCTCTCGGCGGCGAGGAGCGAGCTGCGGGCCGTCTCGATCCAGAGGTGGCGAGCCGGCTTGCGTTGTTCCGTCTCGAGGCTGGCCTTCCGATCTGGGAGTACGAGTGGTCGGACGCTCGGATCGAGAAGCGTGTCGTAATGCCCCACAAGCAGAACACGGTGTACGTTCGGTATTGCCTAACGAGGGGAGAAGGGCCGGTCCAGCTCGAGCTTCACCCGGCGTTGCACTTCCGCTCGTACGAAGCCCCTGTGAACCATCAGATCAAGACGCGGTATTCGCTGTCTCAGTCCGCAGGCTATTACGTCTTCGACTCGGGCGACCCGGCGCTGCCGGCATTGCGCATGCGCATCGATGGCGCCAAGGCGTCGTTCGTGCACGAAGAGCGCGTGACGAGCGAGTTTCTCTACCCAGTGGAGGAGGAGCGTGGGTACGAGTTTCGGGGAACGCTCTGGGCGCCGGGGCATTTCGAGATCAATCTCGTACCTAACGAGCCTGTGACACTGGTCGCGTCGGCGGAATCCGAGTTGGTGATGTCGGCGCTTCCGCCGACCGAGGCCCTTGCCTGCGAGGAGGAGCGGCGGCGTCGCCTGCTCGATTCAGCGATCGCAACGCATCCGGAGGCAGCGGACGAAGTCGCCGCCGAGCTCGTGCTCGCGGCGGATCAGTTCATCTTCACACCAGAGTATCGTCTCGTCGACTCCACGCGAGCCGCCGCGACCGGCGACGAGATTCGATCGGTCATCGCTGGCTACCATTGGTTCACCGATTGGGGCCGCGATACGATGATCGGCCTCGAGGGGCTCACGCTCGTAACGGGGCGTCATCGGGAGGCCGGCTTCATTCTGCGCACGTTCGAGCACTACGTTCGCGACGGCTTGATCCCGAACATGTTCCCGGACGGGAGCAACGAGGGACTCTACCACACCGCCGACGCGACGCTGTGGTTCTTCCACGCGTTGGGCCGCTACGTCGATGTCACCGATGATCGGCGGACACTCGTTAGGGCGCTGCCGACGCTGCAGTCGATCGTCGAACAGCACAT
>JANWKK010000140.1 GCA_025451425.1 Gemmatimonadaceae bacterium | reverse complement strand
TTGATGCATCGCGAAACGATCGCCCTTCACTTCGGCTACGAGGCAAACGAGCTCGCGCCAACGACGGCCGTTCCCATATATCAGTCGGTCGCCTACGAATTCGAGAGCGCCGAGCACGCGGCGGCACTGTTCAATCTCGAAGTAGATGGGTATCGCTACTCACGTATCAGCAATCCGACGAACGCGGTGCTCGAGCGGCGCATCGCCGCGATGGAAGGCGGGATCGAGGCGCTGAGCGTCAGTTCGGGCCAGGCCGCAATGCATTTCGCCACGCTCCATGTCTCAGGGCCGGGCACGAACATCGTCTCCGTCCCGCAGCTCTACGGAACGACCTACACCCTGTTCGCCCACCTCCTTCCGACGATGGGCGTGGCTGTGCGATTCGCGTCGAGCGACGACCCCGAGGCGATCGAGGCGCTGATCGATGACGACACGCGCGCCGTGTACTGCGAGAGCGTCGGTAATCCCGCCGGTAACGTCTGCGATATCGAGGCACTCGCAAATGTTGCGCACCGGCGCGGCGTTCCCCTTATCGTCGATAACACCGTACCGACGCCAATCCTCCTCCGGCCAATCGAATTCGGTGCCGACATCGTTGTGCATTCGCTCACCAAGTTCCTTGGCGGACATGGTACGACGATGGGCGGGATCATCATCGACTCGGGAAAGTTTCCGTGGGCGAAACACTCCGCGCGATTCCCGATGTTCACCCAGCCTGACAAGTCGTACCACGACCTGATCTATACCGAGCACTTCGGGGACGCAGCGTACATTGGGCGCTGTCGTAGCGTCTATCAGCGCACCCTCGGCTCGGTGCTGTCGCCACTCAACGCCTTCCTCCTTCTCCAGGGGATCGAATCGGTGGCTTTGCGCATGGAACGCCACGTTGAGAACGCTCGCAAGGTGGCCGAGTTTCTGCGCGATGACGCACGAGTCGAATGGGTGAACTACGCCGGATTCGAGAGTAGTCCTCATTTCCACCTCGCGCAGAAGTATCTGGCCGGGCATGCGTGCTCGCTGCTGACGTTCGGGATCAACGGCGGCTTGACCGCTGGTTCGCGTTTCTACGACGCACTGGTGCTGATCAAGCGAGTCGTGAATCTCGGTGATTCCAAATCACTCGCGTGCCATCCGGCATCGACGACACACCGGCAGATGTCCCGTGTCGAGCAAAGGAAGGCCGGCGTCCTGCCCGAGATGATTCGTCTGAGCATTGGCATCGAGCACATCGACGACATTCTCGGCGATCTTGACCAGGCATTACGCGCCGCCGTCCCGACTCACGTGACAGTCCGGCCCGACAGGTGCAGCAACAATCGTTCGTCTGCTGCGGCGGTTTCCGCCTCATGAGCCTTACGAGCCGACGTTGCCGCGAGCCGCTCGTGATCGGGCTCGTGAACAACATGGGCGATGCGGCACTCCAGTCGACCGAGCGCCAGTTCCGGGACCTGCTCCTCGCCGCCAGCGGCGACCACGAGGTTCAGCTCCGCGTGTTCTCGTTTCCAGAGTTGATTCGTGGTGACGAAGGTCGCGCCTATGTCGCCGAGCACTACGACCCGATCGATGCGCTGTGGAACGGCGATTTGGATGGTCTCATCGTGACCGGAGCCGAACCGCGCACGCCGACGCTGCCCCAAGAGAAGTATTGGCCGTCGTTCAAGCGGCTCGTGGACTGGGCGTGTGACTCGGCCACACCGACTGTCTGGTCTTGCCTTGCTGCACACGCGGCAGTGCTCTACCTCGACGGGATCGAGCGACGCAAGCTACCACAGAAAATCAGCGGTGTTTTCCGATGCCGCAAAGTCACGGATCACGCCTTCGTCGGCACGCTCCCGGCAAGCTGGCGGCTTCCGCACTCGCGCCTCAACACGCTGGATCCGGAACCGCTCGTCGCGGCCGGATACGACATCGCGTCGCTCTCGGATGAAGCGGGGGTGGACGTGTTCACGTTGCAGCGTCGTGCGCTCTTTGTGTTTTGCCAGGGGCATCCGGAGTACGACACCGGGACTCTGTTCCGAGAATACCGACGCGACGTTGGGCGATATCTCACGGGGACGACGGAGCGATATCCGGCGTTGCCGCACGGCTATTTCAACAGGGATGTTTCACGAGCGCTGAACACCTTTCGGGAACGCACCGCAAGGCAGCGCACGCCCGACTTGCTCGACCATTTTCCCGAAGACCGGCCTCCGCAACCCGCGAACGTATGGCGCGATGTGGCCGTCCAACTTTACAGCAATTGGATCTCGAACGTTGCCGAACGGAAATCCTCTCCCATCGGATCCGGCGCTCTTTCCACCGCACGCTGAACGCGTGCGCTGGAATGCCCTCCACACACACTTTCTAACCTCCAGAGGCATATCGATGAGTGACAGCATCAGGACGACGATCATCGCGCACTTCGAGCAAGTCGCGACCGAGCAGAACAACCGGCTGGCGATACTGACGGACGATCAGCCGCTCATGGATTCCGGCTTGGATTCTCTTGGCTTCGCCGTCGTCGTCGCTCGACTAGAGGATGCTTTGGGGATCGACCCATTCGCCGCCTCGAATGACGGCCGGTACCCCGTGACGTTCGGCGACTTCGTCCAGCTGTACGAGAAGACACAAGCGAATGCCGTCGCTTAGTGCGCCCTCCTTATGGGTCGCATTCACGCGGAGCAGCGAGAGTGCCTCGAGCCGAATTTGGAAGAGTGACGGATCGGTAGCTCTCGAGGAACTTGCTTTCGGCTCAGCGCTCGACACGGGGCTCGACCAACTCCGCGGCCGAACGGTCCTGGTGTACACGGCGGATCAACTCCCGGCTGCGCTCGCGCTGATCGAGCTCGATGGAATCGCGCGTCGCCTCGTCTTGTGTCCGCCCGATCTCGATCCCAAACACTTACCGCACGTGGTCGCGACGGCGGGGGTCGACGTCCTCGCCACCGATCGGCCGCGCGAGCAATTGATCCGCGGCGGAGTCGAGCGCGTCGTCTCATGTGGGCAAAGGATTCGCGGCACTGTTGTCCAGCGCGAACCGGGGACGAACACGGAATGGATATTGTTCACATCCGGGACAACCGGCCTGCCGAAGATGGTGGTACATACGCTCCGGAGCCTAACGGGCGCCATCCAGCCTTCCGAACCTCGCACCGATCCAACTGTCTGGGCAACCTTCTATGATGTTCGCCGGTACGGTGGACTTCAGATTCTTCTGCGCACAATACTGGGTGGCGGCTCGTTGGTACTGTTGTCTGCCGGCGAAGATCCGACCGCGTTTTTGATGCGCGCCCGCCAACATGGCGTCACCCACATCAGCGGCACGCCATCGCACTGGCGGCGCGCGCTGATGAGCTCCGCGTTACGATCGCTCTCGCCGCGTTACGTGCGTCTTTCAGGCGAGATCGTAGACCAGGCGCTGATCGATCAACTGCGAGTGACTCTTCCCGACGCAACGGTCGCGCATGCCTTCGCGTCGACTGAAGCTGGCGTGGCGTTCGAGGTGAGCGATGGCCGTGCCGGGTTTCCAACGTCGTTCCTCGGGCGTGGCGAGACCGGTGTCGACCTGAAGGTTCTCGATGAGACACTTCGCATCCGGTCGCCGCGCACGGCGCTTCGCTACCTCGGCGCGCGTGACGACATCCTCCTCGATGATGAGGGATTCGTTGACACCGGTGATGTCGTCGATCAACGCAACCATCGCTGCTATTTCATCGGCCGCCGAGGTGGCATCATCAACGTCGGCGGTTTGAAGATCCAGGCGGAAGAAGTTGAGGCCGTGATCAATCGGCATCCTGGCGTGCGGATGTCGCTCGTCACCGCGCGGAGGAGTCCGATTGTCGGAGCGCTCGTAACCGCCGACGTCGTCCTCGACTCGGACATCGAACACTCGGTCGGTGCCTCAGCGGTCGAGCGCACCCGGGCCGAAATTCTCGAATGTTGCCGCCGCTCGCTTGCGGCTCACAAAGTGCCGGCATCGATCCGCTTCACCTCGACGCTCCCGGTGACTGCGTCAGGGAAACTGAAGCGTTGCGATGCCTAACGCGATCGTCAGGCGACCAACGTACCCGTATCAGTGCTCTGACTCCGCCGACACTGGCAAGACTTCTTCCAGTGGCGCGGCAGGTGGCGCAACGGCGATCGGTTGCTCGGCGGCTCGCATGGGGGCGTACCGTTTGAGCGAGAGCAGAGGGCGCTCGATCAAATACCACGAAAGAAGCGTCGGGACCAGGGACACGAGGAGGGCGAGAGGAATCAGCCCGGCTCCCACGCTCCGCGTCAACGGAGCAAGTACCGCAATGGCGGTCATGTGCCAGAGGTACAGACTGTAACTGACCTTACCGATCTGCGTCAGCCAGGAAAATCGCAGCGGGGCTGGATCGTACAGGATTGCGATTGCAACCAGGCAGGCCGCGCCCACCGCGACCGCTGGGTAGCCAGCCATCACCATCCCTCTCGACCAGTAATACGAGCTCGCGAAGTGCAGCATGACAGCAATGATCCAGAGCGCCGCGCCGATGAGCGCAGGCCAGAGGAATCGTCGAATGATGGATAGACCGTTTGGAAGCCGAATCAGTGCGGCCAACACGGCGCCCCACGCGAGCAGATCTGCGCGCGTCGGCATCAGCACGTACAGAGTGTCCGTGCTGACTCCTCGACGCCCGAGGACGATCCGGGCGCTTGCCGCCAACACGATCAGCACGACGCCAAGCCGAAGGACCCGTCCGGCTGAGAGTCGCCTAACGACGGACGGCCAGATCAGATAGAACTGCTCCTCGACCGCGAGCGACCAGAGGGGAGCGGTTTGCGGAATCACTCCGGCCCAGCCATATGTCGCGATCAAGGCGTTGGCACAGAATGCCCAGTACCAGCCCTCGTGGGAGATGAGAAGGCGGTGGCCTGCCGGACTCTGACCAGTGAGCCCGGGCGCGAGCATCAATGTGAGCATGAGAGCGACGAATGCCGGCGCGATGCGGAGCAATCGTCGAGCATAGAAACCGCCGTAATAAAACCGCGACGGGGCTCCGCGAGCGTCGAGGAGAATGCCGGTGATGAGGAAACCGGACAGTACGAAGAACAGGTCGACGCCCATCCAACCCCAGGAGCCCGCGACCCGCCAGGAACCTTGTAACTCGAGCGAGCAATGGAACAACAGGACCGCGAGTACGGCAATGCCGCGAATGCCGTCGAGTGCTTCAACACGCTCGCCTCGTCGTCCACCGTCGGACACGAGTAACCTCGAATGAGAAATGTTTCCGCTACCGCACGATCTACGCCCTGTTCATCAGATCTTGCGGCTTCGTCGTCTCGAGAACGGGCATGGTCGTCGGGATATGTTCCGGCTCGTGGTCGGCAAAGCGGCGGAACCACAGCTCGAGCATAACGAGCTGCCACAGCCGGTGGTCGTGGCCGCCGCGACCCGATCGGTGCTCTCGCCACAGGCGGTCGACTTCGGCTTGACGAAGAAGTCCACGGCTCCGGAGACGTCCGTCGCCTAAAAGCTCCGACGTCATCTCAGCAAGTGGCCCACGCAGCCAATCGCCAATCGGCGCCGCGAACCCTTGCTTCTTGCGCCCGAGAATGGACGGCGGCACTCGACGTTCCAGAAGGCGACGAAGTAGATACTTGCTAGTCCCGTTCTTCAGCTTGAGCCTCGACGGCACCGCAGCCGCCCGTTCGAGGAGCTTGTGATCGAGCAGAGGTTCGCGTGCCTCGAGCGACACCGCCATGCTCATGCGGTCCACCTTCGTCATGACGTCGTCCGGCAAGTACGTCTTGAAGTCGACGTACATCGCGCGATCAACGGGGTCGAGCGACGAGCACCTCCTCCATGCGTCGCGGAACGGCGCAAACGGATCAGCGTCTTGCACGGCAGCAACAAAATCGCCGGTATACAGCGCGCGTTTGGCTGCGGGCTCGAACAGGCCATACGCGTGCTGCCGTGCGTACCACTCGTCAGGCGCGACGTCGAGACTGCGCAGCACGCGAGTGCCTTTCACTTTGAGGGGAAGCACGCGAGCAGCGACGGCAGCCATGGGCGCCGCGCCCCGCAGTGCTTTTTGCGCACGAGCTCTCCACCACTGCACGCGATGGCGTGCATAACCAGCCCACAGTTCGTCGCCTCCGTCTCCTGAGAGAGCCACCGTCACCATCGACCGGGCCGCGGCTGACACGTAATACGTTGGGACGGCCGATGAATCAGCGAACGGTTCATCGAAGTGCCAGGCCAGCTTCGGCAGTAACGTCTCGATCTCCGGACTCGCGAGCTGCGGATGAAACGCGCAACCAAGATGGCGCGCAACGGCCTCGGCGTATTCGAGCTCGTTAAACCTCGCCTGTGCAAAGCCAACACTGGTAGTGACCACAGGCGCATCGCTCGTTTCCATCATGTAGAGAACGACAGCGGACGAGTCGATGCCACCGGAGAGAAACGCGCCGAGCGCCACATCACTTATGAGACGAAGCCGAACCGCGTCACGGAGCGCTTGATCGATCTCGCGCAGGTGCTGCTCCTCCGTGCCGCCGCGACGCGATGGCCGAGCTGCCGACTCCCCAAACTCGAGATCCCAGTAACGCCTTAGCGTGATCGCCCCATTCTCAGCCACCAGGTAATGCGCGGGCGGCAGCTTCTTGATCGCACGAAAGACGGTCGCAGGAGCCGGAATGTAGAGCAACGTCAGGTACGCATCGATCGCCTCGGCGCTCCAGTCGCGCGGCACCTCCGGATCTTGCAGAAGCGACTTGATCTCTGATCCGAATACGATCGAACCAGCCAAGGCGGCGTAATGGAGCGGCTTGACGCCAACACGATCCCGCGCGAGGAGCAATCGACGTCTGCGCTCGTCCCACAAGGCGAACGCGAACATGCCGCGAAATCTCTCGATCACCCGGTCGCCCCATTCCTCGTATCCGTGCACGATGACTTCGGTGTCGCTGCGCGTGCGGAAAACGTGCCCTCGCGTTTGGAGCGTTAGGCGCAGCTCCTCGAAATTGTAGATCTCGCCGTTAAAGACGACTCGAATCGAGCCGTCTTCGTTCGCGAGAGGCTGATCACCGGTAACGAGATCGATGATCCGAAGACGTCTGTGGCCGAGGCCAATACCCGGCCCGTGGTAATAGCCGCATGCGTCCGGCCCGCGGTGAACCACCGCATCGGTCATGGACTGCAGCAGCACGGGATCGACGAGTGCTGAGCTGTCGTATATGAACTTGCCGGCGATGCCGCACATCAGAGGATGGGTCTGGATCTGCCGTACGGGTACGTGGCGCCCAGGGGCAAATGGTGAGCCAGGTCCGCGACCACACGCGATGTTGTCCTTCCGGTTTAGCGACGTGCAACGCGCGCCGTGGCGGAATCGAGCTGCCCGATGTCGGCGCCGATATCGCCGCCGTCCGTGGCGGCGCGCTTGTATCGACTATCTCCTCGAAGGTGATAATCCGCGCGAGATGCGTCAGCGAAACCGACATCGCTGATGCGGGCGGGGAAGAAATTCCCTTGGGGATAGAGCTCGGTTCGCGCGCCGATGATCACGTTGTTCGTGAGGCGGAAGTGTCTCAGGTAATAGTCGATTGACGGCCGCCCCTCACTCTGGCCACTCCCGAAGACCCCATACTCGCCGCGAGTAACGATATTGTCGCGTACCGTTATGTAGGTCTTCTGTAGTTCATCCAGCATGAGAATGGCATGCGGAGCAAATGCGGTGTTGTGCACGAAGCTGACATCACTCGGATCACCGACGAGCTGCCAGAGCCGCCCTCCCCCACCCATCTCGGATGTCCCGACTCGATCGAACACGTTCTCTGCGATGAGAATGTGATTCGCTGATTCGTCGGTGTTGCCGGAGCTTCCGAGGATATTCACGCCGTTCGCCACATTGATGACCCTGTTGCGACGCATCGTGACGTCTCGTGTGACCGACCAGGGCGCACCGCCATCCTGGTTGGTCGATTTGAGGAGCAGCGCAAAACCGTCTTGAGCATCCACCCAATTGTTCTTGAAGACATTCCCCTCGATCAGCACACGCTGCGCATTCTTCAGCTCGAACAGGTTCTTGACGGTCCAGACGCCTTTCCACGAGGGCGGCTTGAAAAAATAGTTCTGTCGAATCTCGATGTCTGAAGGAATCAAGCCTCTGATCCCCGGATCACCGCCGCCGAACATCACGTTCTCGCCCGCTCCCTCCAAGTAGTTATTCACAATCTTGTAAGGCCCCGGTCCGTTCCATCCGCATATCGCTTGACTGTCAGGGCCGCGGTCATGGCAATCGGCGAGGTACGAGTCGATCACTGCCGAAAAGGCGCTGTTGAGCGCGATGCAGCGGCGCGTGTGAAGCGATGCATGGCCATGGACGAAGGAACGGTCGATGATCAGGTGGTGCGGTACATCATTCAGACTCCGCTGTGACCGCCGGTCACCGCCGAATTGCACGAGCGCCGAGTTGCTCGTCACGTTCGCTGCGGCTGTGATCTCCAACCCCACAATACGGTAGTGGTGCGCGCCAGGCGCGGTCCTTAAAACGGGCGCATCGGTGGAGGTGAGCAACTTTGCGAGTCTCGCCGACGACGAAGGGTCGATACGTGTTCCCTCGGCTGGGAGGTTTGCCTCGTCCGACGATTCGACGGTGATCCAGCCGTTGCCAGTTTTCTTCGGCAGAACGAATTCGCCGATGTATTGTGCCCCGGGTTGGAGGAGAATGACATCGCCTGGGCGCGCATCGTCGAGCGCGCGCTGCAAGTCTTCGCCCGCTCCGACGCTCACTCGACGACCAGGAGAAGGAAGTTGCCTCGTGTCGAGAAAGACCCGCGGTAGTTCAGGCGGACCGCTGTCGTTCGGAGCCGACGCCGAGCGCGGGCCACCGTTCGCGCGCGCGACGTCGCCAGACGTGCTCGCGCTCGATCCATCCACAGCGCAGGCGCTACAAAGGACGAGCGCCGCGACGGCGAGGCCTACGACGCACTCGACGTCCTGTGAATTGAGCCAGAGCACAGCACTATGCTTCATCGTTATGTATCTCGACGGGGCGATGGTTACCAATTCGTGTTCGAAGTCGATTCCGGTTTAATCGATGCGTGCGATGCTTCGGAAAGAGCTCAGCGAGCCCGCTCGCCCATGCCTCGAAGGCAAGCTCCGATCGAGCCGCGGTATCGATCAATCGCGGGAGCAGGAGCGGATTGTGATCGGCCGATGCGAGACCAGGAAGGGTAGTTGTCGCGTACTCCACGCCCGCCTCTCGAAGCCAGCCGAGGAACGCGCCGTCGTAGTCTCCACCGGGATAACAGAAGTGATCGAGCCGCTCCGCGTCGCGTAATTCTCGAATGCGCGATGCGTTGTCACGTAATTCCCGCATGAACAGTTCGCGATTCCGTGGTGTGCGGTGTCGATGCGTATGGAGTTGCACGTCCACGAGATCGGCCGGCAGGGCCCTGATCTCGTTCGGCGCCATGATCTGAAAGACGCCGCTCGCCACCACCTCCCCATACTCGACGCCCACGTGCGCCGCCACATGGGCAACGAGCGAATTCTTACCGATGGCGTCGAGCCCGCGGTCGGCTGCGAACGCATGAAGAACGCGAGTAGCGTTCGCCCGTTCGCTTGGTGTCTGAGCCCAGAGCGGCTCGTTTCTCTCGCAAAATGAATTGAGGTCGACGCGGACGTGACGTCCCCGCCAAAGTACATACGGCAGGACGACGTCGAACACCGGCAGTCGTACGTCGGCGTAATACGTCGTCAGATACACCGTCGCAGGCACATTGAACTCGCGCAGGATCGGCAATGCCGTCGAGGCAAAATCTCTCGCGCCGTCGTCGAACGTGATCGCGACGCTTCGCGGCGGCAGCGTTCCCTCGGTGAGTTTCTCACACGCGTTGGCCACCGGGAGAACGTTGTAATGGTGTTCACGGAGATACCGCAGGCGCTGACGCAGGTGCGTCGGCGGGACGTACAGTTCTCCATTCCACTCGTGCTCATCGGATGTGGAGACGCCGTGGTAGCAAAGAATCAACAACCGCCGGCGACGCCACTCACTGTCGCGCATCAGTCTGGGGATTCCCGAGCGCGCCATGGCGGCAATGAGAGTCTCTTTTGGACGCATGATCGTTGTTGGTCGAGGTGTCGATACAACGAAAGCCATTGACCGCGTATAGCCTCCCAACTGTACTGGTCGCATTTGGCAAAGCCCGCCGTAGTCAATCCGTCCACGAGCGATTGATCGCCGAGAAGGCGAATGATCCGTTCCGCAACCACGTCATGATCATCGACCGGCGCGAGGAAGCCATCGACGCCATCCGTCACGACTGCCGGTACACCACCCGCATCGGTCGAGACAACGGGAAGTCCACTCGCAAATGCCTCGAGTACGGAGGAAGGCATATTGTCGATGTTCGGCGTCTGGACGTACACGTCGGCGTCAGCGTAGTAGCGCCAGATCTCGTCAGGCGCTACTGATCCGGCAAAGCGAACGCCAGAAAGCCCGAGGTCCTCGACGCGCTTGCGTAGTCGGCGTTCGTCGGACCCGGCACCGACGAGCGTAAGCGATGCGTCCGGATACTTGGCCTGAACTATATGAAAGGCGCGTAAGGTGCAGTCGATGTTATAGAGTGGTTCGAAATTGCGAGTCGACAGCAGGCGCGGGCGGATCGGCCGGCGTGGCGCGAATCGAAATTGAAGCAGGTCTACGATATTGGCGATGATTTCCGCACGCAGACCAAACCGTGCAAACACGTCGCGAAGAAAAATTGACGGAACGACGTTTGTGTCGGTACGCCGAAGAATCGCGCGTGCGATCCGCGAACGAGCGAGATGGTCGGCCGCCTCACCGCTCCGGTAGTTGATGACAACAGGCTTACCGAAAAGTCGAGCGACGAGGTATGCCGGCAGGGGGGAGAGGAGAAAAGACGAATACGACGCCGAAAAGACGTGAACGACATCCGCGCGTCGCAGCTCGCGGACTAGTGACGGCCAGTAGAGAATCTGCGTTACCAGTGTGCGGACGTACTTGATTCGCGTGAGTCGTGCGAGCGCTGCGGGCGGCAAGGGATCGATCGGCACGAGCCAGGCATTGACCTCGGGATCGCCGCGCCATGCGCGCACGAGCCGTTCGGCTTGAACAGCCTGACCACCGAGAATACGCAGCGACGGAGCGACAAGCGCGACACGGAGTCGCGGCGCTCGTTCGAGGTGATTGGCGTTCGTGCGTCTCGGCATCGGGACGGATTCTGTGCGGAGATTCGGCTACAGCGCAGCGGGCAAATGACACGCCACGGGTGTCACTCCGAGAAGAATGGAGCGCGAGCGACGAACCGCACGAGGGATCTGCCCTTCCGCACTTCTGCAGTCGCTCGGAGCAACAATTGCACGGACGATCCGCTCGATGAGGACACTGCTCATTTGTCACGAAGATGCGGCCTTACACCGGGAGGGAATGGCCCGGTGGCTTGCGTCCTTCTCGACGCTCACCGGCATCGTGGTCCTTCATGACTCGTGGCGCGCGAAATGGAGACGCACGCGTCGCGAGCTAAGCCGCGTTGGCCCCGCGAGACTCGCGGATGTCGTCGCGTTCCGGGCCTATTACAAGTTGTTCATCGCGCACCGCGACCGGGAATGGGAAGCATCGCGCTTGTACTCGCTTCGTCAACGATACTCGCGCCTATCTACTGATACGCCGGTACTGCATATCGAGAGTCCGAATTCGGCGTCGGCTCAACGGTTCATCGAACAGTGCGCGCCGGACATCTCGCTGGCGCTCTGCAAGACCATCCTGAAACCAGCGGTCTTCTCCATCCCTTCGCGTGGGACGTTTGTCCTGCATCCAGGCATTTGCCCGGAGTATCGGAATGCGCACGGTTGCTTTTGGGCGCTCGTCAACCGTGATCTCGACAAGGTAGCCATGACGCTGTTGCGCATCGACGCCGGTGTCGACACCGGGCCGGTCTACGGGTACTACAGCTATCCCTACGACGAGCTCACGGAATCGCACTGGATCATTCAGCAGCGCGTGGTGCTGGACACCCTCGAGCCGCTTCAGCAAAAGCTCATGGCGATCGCGGCCGGTGGCGCGAAGCCGATCGATACGTCGGGGCGGCCATCGGCGATCTGGGGACAGCCGCGATTCAGCAGCTATGTGAAATGGAAGTTCCGCGCGAGGAGGCGAAAGGCCAATGAAAGCCCTCGGCCTGCTTTATCATGACGTAGTCGATCGAGGCCACTTCGCGGCAAGCGGCTTTCCTGGCGCGGACGCCGACCGCTACAAGCTCGACGCCAGTGAGTTCAATGAGCATTTGAGCGCGATCGATCGCGCTGTCGGGCGAAAGCCGACGACGGCGGCACATCTGCTGCGCGAGGGCGCTGCGGATGATGCGTTGCTAATGCTCACTTTCGATGATGGCGGGCTCAGTGCATACACTCAGACGGCGGCTCTCCTCGAGGAACGAGATTGGCATGGTCATTTTTTCGTCACGACGAGCCGCGTTGGCTCACGATCGTTCCTGACGCCTGGGCAAATCAGAGCGCTTCGCCAGCGTGGCCACATCATCGGATCACATTCCCACACGCATCCAGCTCGAATGTCGGCGTGCCCGTGGAAAGAATTAGTGCGCGAGTGGCACACCAGCCGGTGCGCTCTATCGGAGTTGCTTGGTGAATCGGTGACCGTCGCGTCCATTCCCGGAGGCTACTTCTCCCGACACGTCGCGGAAGCTGCATCGCTCGCCGGCTTCCGCGTGCTCTTCACCTCCGAACCGATAACGCGTTGCCGGTGGATCGACGAATGCCTCGTGGTTGGACGCTACTGCTTGCGGCGCGGCGACTCCGCCTCGACCGCCGCGCAGATCGCCCGCGGCGATTGGCCGCCGAGAATGAGAAGCTGGCTCGCGTGGAACGCGAAGAAGGTCGCGAAAAAGCTGAGCGGTGATCTCTACGTGAGGGCACGGCTGTCACTGCTGCGGTAGCGAGCGCGGGATGCAGGCTGCGGGATGCGAGAGCCGATGATACGTCGGCCCCCCTCCGAATCCCATCTTTAGAGAATCGAAAGCATCGTTATGTGCGTGCGCCGCAACCCGCGCCACGCACCCCGCTTTGGCCCGAATGTCGCATGGCGTCGGCCTGCCGATCGTCCTTCGCCGCGGCCCCTCGAATTCCAATATCTCCGTCACCAACGCCGGTGATGCCTCGACTCCCCGAGTATTTAGGGAAGCTGAAAGGAAAATCGCTCGACGAGCTGAGAGTCCGCTGCGCGCAGGCAGCGCGCGCCCGTCTCGAGCGACTGGGCCTCTCGAACGAGATTCGCGAACCGAGCGACGAGGTCTTCACGCGCCTGTTCGACTGCCGCGGCATAGCCCGCGGTAGAACGCTTGGCGACGAGCTCCTGCGTCGATTTCGAGATGACGATCTCGAGCTGGGAAACTATCTCGCAGGACTCCGCAGCCCCGCGCTCACTGCGGATACGCTCCGCGCTCACTGTCCGACAGGTGCAGCAGCGACCATTGCCGCCGCCGACGAGATCGTTGCTGGTGTCGTGAAGTTGGGGGATCACCGCGTCTCGTTTGGCAAGCATCCCGACTGGAGCTTGGAGTTTGTCTCCGGAAAGACCACGCCCCGAATTCACTGGAGCCGGATCGCGTTCCTCGACCCTCACGTTGCGGGCGACTGCAAGTTCACGTGGGAGCTGAATCGTCATCAGTATTTTGTCACGCTCGGCCAAGCCTATGTGCTCACTGGCGACGATCGCTACGCATCGTGCATCGCCGATCACCTGTCGTCGTGGATGGATGAGAATCCACCGAAGGTCGGAATCAACTGGACGAGCAGCCTCGAGTTGGCGCTGCGTTCGATTTCGTGGATCTGGGCGCTTTCTCTCGTACGCCGTTCGCCGCGCTTGAGCGGAATGCTGTATCTGCGAACGCTGAAGTTCCTCTACCTCCACGCGCGGCACATCGAACAGAATCTCTCAACGTACTTCAGCCCGAATACTCACCTCACGGGTGAAGCGCTCGGACTATTGTACATCGGCACTACCTTTCCGTCTTTCAAGCTCGCTCAACACTGGCGGCAGCTGGGCATTCAGATTCTCGCCGAACAGCTGGACCGGCAGATCCTCCCAGACGGCGTCTATTTCGAGCAATCGACGTACTACCATCGCTACACAACCGATTTTTATCTCCACGCCGCGCTCTTCACGAACCACGCGGCGATCAAAGCGAAGCTCG
>JANWKK010000139.1 GCA_025451425.1 Gemmatimonadaceae bacterium | reverse complement strand
CCAAGAGCTCGGGATGACGCTGATGCTCGTTTTCGGAGGCATCGCGATCGTGCTCGCGGCGGTCGGAATCTACGGCGTGGTGTCCTACGCCGGCTCACTGCGGCGTGACGAAATGGCCACGCGGCTCGCCCTCGGTGCGTCACCGCGTTCGGTGTTCTTGCTGGTCATGAGACAAGGCGCGACGCTCGGTATTATCGGTGCGGCGATCGGTCTGGGACTCGCCTATTTCTCCGGCCAGGTGATTTCCAATCGCGTGTACGCGATCCGGGCGTCGGATCCTTTGATTTTGACAATTGCCACGCTGCTGATCGCGGGGATCACGTTCCTGGCAACCACGATTCCGGCGGCTCGCGCAGCTCGGCTGAATCCGGCGAACGCGCTACAGTCGCAGTAGGGGTCACGGCGAAGCGTTCTCGGGTTAGCTGGCGCCGCCTAACGCGGCCCGGCCGTTGTGGAGGTTCTGGTGATTTCGTCTGTGTTAGGACAGCGCCGGTCGGACATCGCGTGTCCGGAGTGCGGCTTCTCGCCATCTGTCGGAATGCAGTGGACGTGCTCGCCCGATGGCTGTGGTGGTTCATTCGATACGTTCGCGACGCAGGCGCACTGTCCGCATTGTGAGGCACAATTCGCGTGGACCATGTGCCCGGCGTGTCTCAAGGCGTCGGCGCATCGGGCTTGGTATCGCCTGCTCACACCCGCGCGACCGCTGGAGGGTTCGTAAGTGCGTCGCTTCGCCACTCTGCTTGTCGGCGCCGGTATCGCCATCTGGTTCGGCCTCATCGCGTGGGTACTCCGCGTCTGGGTGACGCCGCCGCCGACTAGCCGCGTGCTGGTCCTCGCGCTGGGCACGCTCACTGGCGGCGTGCTGGTCGCCGCAGGTGCCTCTCTCGGGCGCTCCGCGCGCCGCGACTTGGCCGGGCGCGCCACGGAGCGCCGAAGTCGCACTGATCGTTAGGCGTTATGCTCTGGGATGCGATGAAGATCGCCGATCTTGCCACGTTGTCGCCAGCGCTGCAGGATACGGCCGCCGCGTTGCTGGTGTCGGAATTCGAGACGCCGAGCGGGTGGCGCGATCGGCGCGCTGCACGCGAGGAGGTCGAGCGTATTCTGCGGGACGGATTCGCTCGCGCCGCGATCGAGCGCGAGAGACTCGTGGGTTGGGCTGGCGCGTTGCCAGAATATCAGGGCCACGTGTGGGAGCTGCATCCCGTCGTTGTTCAGCGTGGGTGTCGCGAGCGTGGCATCGGTCGCGCTCTCGTTGAAGCAATCGAGTGCGAAGTCCGACGACGCGGCGCGTGCACGCTCACACTTGGCACGGACGACGACACACTCATGACGTCGGTTGGCGGGATCGAACTCTATCCCGACGTGCTCGAGCACCTGTGTGACTTGCGGGACTTAGGTCATCGGCATCCATTCTTGTTCTATCAACGTCTCGGATTCGTGGTGACGGGGATCATGCCTGACGCAAATGGACCCGGCAAACCGGACATCTTCATGTCGAAACGCGTCGCGGCGCCTAACGAACGCTGAAGCGGCCCAGGACCTGTTGGAAGGGATGCATGCATGAACAACCGGTGATACCAGACGACACGGCGGTGCGAGTCGCCTTGTGGCGCGCGCTTCACGTCGAAGTCGATTCGCCGCCGCACGTGATCGAAGACGAAGTCGGTCTGCGACTGGTATCTCCCGACGACGGCTGGCGCACGCGGCCCGATATGAGCTCGTTCACGCGGCCCTTTCGCGCCTCCATCGTCGCCCGCGCCCGGTTCATCGAAGATCTCGTCGCCGAACAAGCCGCGCTCGGCGTTAGGCAGTACGTCATCCTGGGCGCGGGACTCGACACCTTCGCTCAGCGACGGCCGGAGCTTGCTTCGCGTCTTGTCGTGTTCGAAGTCGATCGCCCTGGCCCGCAGGCATGGAAACGACAGCGTCTCCTCGACCTCGGCCTCGGCGTTCCCTCGTTCTTACGGTTTGTGCCAGTCGACTTCGAGGCTGGCGACGCTTGGTGGGAGCGATTGGTCGCGTCGGGCTTCGACGCCGAGCGACCGGCGGTTGTCGCGTCCACCGGTGTCAGCATGTATCTCACCAGGGAAGCGATCGCGGCGACGCTGCGTCAGATCGCGGCGCTTGCTTCGGGTTCGACGCTCGCGATGTCGTTCATGCTTCCGATCGAAATGACGGACCTTGAGGTACGTCCCGGGATCGAGCGAGCGATGGCGGGAGCGCGCGCAAACGGCATACCGTTCATCAGCTTTTTCACGCCGGAAGAGATGCTGGCACTCGCGAGAGAGGCCGGGTTTCGAGAAGTTCAGCATGTATCGGCGTCCACGCTTGCCGAACGCTACTTCGCAGGAAGAACAGATGGCCTTCGACCGCCGAACAATTCAGAGGAGCTGCTGGTAGCGACTACTTGATCCGGAGACCGGCAATGCGTATCGCGAGCTGGGGTCACGCAATCTTCGCGGCGACCATGATCGGGCTCGGAATCCTCGGCCTGATCACAGGCAATTTCACGCCGACGTGGAGCGGAGTACCTAACGCTTTGCCCGCGGGTATGGCGCTGGCCTATCTCTGCGCGGTGATCTCCCTGCTGACCGGAATAGGATTGCTCTGGCAGCGCACAGCCGTCGTTGCATCTCGCGTGCTGCTCGGGTTCCTCCTGATTTGGTTGGTGCTCTTCAGAGTATCTCACATCTTTTTCGCTCCCACGTCGGTGGATACCTGGTGGGGCATCGGCGACACCGCGGCCATGGTGGCGGCCGCCTGGGTTTTGTACACGTCGTTCGCAGATGGCGGCGATAAGCATCTGCGCATCGCGCGGATTTTCTACGGGCTAGCCTTGATTCCCTTCGGCGTAGCCCATTTCACGAATCTCAAAGACACGGTTCCCTTGATTCCTAGTTGGCTGCCCGGACACGTGTTCTGGGCGTACTTCACGGGCGGCGCGTTCATCGCGGCCGGCGTGGCGGTACTCACTGGAGTTCTTGCACGGTTGGCGGCCACTCTATCCGCGTGGGAGATTGGCCTCTTCACCTTGATCGTCTGGGTTCCGACCGTGATCGCAGGTCCCACCGCTTCACAATGGACGGAGTTCGTGAGCTCGTGGGTGCTGACGGCCGTCGCTTGGGTGGTGGCTGACTCGTATCGCGGCACTCCTTGGCTCGCGAGCCTCCCCCGCCGAACGGCACCAATGATGACGCGTGCCGCCTAACGGCCCACCCGTCCTCGTCGAGGCCTGTGTCGACTCCGTCGCGTCGTCGCTCGCGGCGGAGCGCGGCGGTGCTCGGCGATTGGAGTTGTGCGATTCGCTCTTCGATGGCGGGACGACGCCGAGCGCCGGTATGATCGCAGCGTGCAAGGCGGCCGTGTCGATCCCGGTCTTCGCGATGATTCGTCCGCGCGGCGGCGGCTTCGTCTACACCGACGCAGAACGCGACGTGATGCGACGGGACGTCGTCGTCGCCCGCGAGCTTGGCGCCAACGGGGTGGTGATCGGCGGCCTTCGTCGCGACGGCACGGTCGATCTGTCGCTCGTGAAGCTCCTCGTCGACGCCGCAGACGGCCTCCCGGTGACGTTCCATCGCGCGTTCGATCTCACACCGAGCTTGGCGGAGTCATTGGCCTCGCTTGCCGACGCGGGCGTTCAGCGTATACTCACGTCGGGTGGCGCGCCGACAGCAGCGGAAGGCGCGATGGTTCTGGCGGACCTGGTTCGTCAAGCGGGTTCGCGTGTCGTGGTGATGGCGGGCGGCGGCGTGCGCGAGGAGAACGTTCGCGATCTGGTGGCGGTGTCCGGCGTGCGAGAGGTTCACGTGCGACTTATGCGACTGACACGCAGCGGAGAAATGCCGTCGCGACGTCAACTGCGTGTGCGCAAGCCGTTGCCGGATGACGAAACGGCGTGGGAGGTGACGGACGAGCAGCGAGTACGAAGCTTTGTCAGCACGGTGAGCGCTATGGGCGCCAGTTGATTGGCGGTACACACGCACGCTGGCGTTAGCGGCGCGCCGGGGGCAACCACGACGCTACGGACACATCCGGCTGAACCACGAGTCGCACGTACATCCCCGCGGCCGCGTGGCCGGGCACCGCGCACGCGATCAGGAACTTGCCCGCGCGCTCAGCCTTGAATCGGAAGACCTCGCTGCGCCCGTACGCCAGACCAGCCTCGGCATTCAGACTCTCCGCTCCCGGAAAGGACGCGGGCGGCAACGACATTGGCAGTGTGTCCATCGCCGACACGATGCGCGCCGAATGCGGAGACGCGTCCCGATTGCGCAACCGGATTTCCACCGTCCAGCCTAACGGCACGACGAACGTCTCGCCGCCACGCGCAGCCGCGTTGAAGCTCATTGCGCGGCCGTCCGCATCCACGCCAATCCACGCCATTCGCTGCGCCGTCGAGTATGCGAGGTTCGGGCGCGCACGAGTGGCGCTGTCGGGTGGCCATGGCTCTGCTCGATCTGCGCCTAACGATGAGGACGCGCTCTGCACCACTATCGGCCGATCGACGCGCCCGGCGCCGAGGCCAAAGATCAGGAGTGCCGAGCCACGGACTTCCGAATAGCGGCTTCCGGCGGCGACGACCGCAATGAACTGCTCTCCATCCAACTCGAAGCTCACCGGCGGCGCGTTTACGCCAGCACCACAAAAAAACTCCCACAACGTGCGGCCCGTTCCTGCGTCGTATGCGCGCAGCCAGCCGTCGTTGTCGCCGACGAAGACCAATCCGCCAGCCGTTGCGAGCGCGCCACTCCAGAGCCAGCTCGTTCGGCGTTGCCACGCGATCTTGCCCGTCGACGGATGAATTGCGCTGATGGTGCCATACGTCGATTCCGCGGCAACGGGAATCTGTTTCCCGCCGATCCAGAGCTCTCCTTTCTGCGCCTCTGCGTCGGCACGGGACAAAGTGAACGCAAAGTGTGTCCCGAGGACATACAGGAGACCGGTCGCAGCTGAATACGCAGAGGGCGGCCAGTTAGCGCCGCCTGCCGGACCAGGCGCAATTGCAACTCCTTCCTGCGTCGGCACCGTGAACAGGTTCAGTTGAGGCACAAAGGGCTCGGAGCGATGAATCAAGCGGCCGTTCGACGCGTCGAGCATGTACACCCAACCCATCTTGCTCGGAACGAGCAGCAGCTTCCGATTGCCATCTGCGACGATGACCGGTGGTGTCGCGAGGTCGTAGTCCCACACGTCGTGTGGAACCGCCTGGAAGTACCAGCGCATCACCCCGGTCGTAATGTCGAGCGCTACGATAGATCCCGTGTACAAATTGTCGCCTGGTCGTCGCCGGCCATCGTTACTCGGCGCCGGATTTCCAACGGTGACGAACAGCGTCCCGGACTCGGCGTCGTACGCGGGCTGGGCCCACACCGGTCCTCCGCCACTCCGCCAGCTCTCGGCGTACGTGGCGGAATCGGCGCGCTCCTGCGCGATGTCGCGGCCTAACGGCTCTCCGGTCGGCGCTGTCGTCGTCCATTTGCCCCACCAGCCGCCCTCGTTAGGTGACGGGATGGCGTACCACCGCCATAACCGTGCGCCGGTAGTCGCGTCATACGCGGTTACGCTTCCGCGCGTCGGAAACTCGCCGCCGGAGGTGCCAACTATCACACGATTGCCGACGACGACTGGGGCCATCGTTATGCTGTAGCCGGAATCGGCGTCAGCGTTGACCGCCTCCCAGCGTACGGAACCGGTGCCTGCGTCGAGCGCGATGACGCGCGCGTCGAGCGTGCCGAGGTAGACGGTGCCGTTGGCCAGCGCGACACCGCGGTTTACGGGTTCACAGCACGGTTTCCCTTTGTCGATCGTTGGTGCGTACCGCCACAGCTGCTTCTTGCTTCGCAGATCGAAGGCCGTGACGACATCGTAGTCCGTCGACACATACAACCGGCCGTCGACGACGATCGGCGTCGCTTCCGCACCCGAATTCGGATTAGCCATCTGGAGCTGAAACAAGGCCCGCGGTGCAAGCTGCGCGACGTCGGCAGTCGTTATTCGACGCAGCGGCGTCTAACGCTGGTTGTAGTAGTCGCGACCGGTCTGTGGCCACTCCCCAGGCGCGGGGCGTTCGAGACTGCTCGGAGTCGCGGACACTGCTTTCGAAGCCGCCAGTGTCTGCGCGCGGACGACAACGGGCAGGAGCGCGAGACTGCCGATGAGGCGAAGCCACATTGTCGGTCGCCGAGGAGGTGGGAGCGCGAATATGCACCGCCCCGGCGATGGCCCGCAACTTGTCCGCAAACGCGATCGACGTGATTCTTCGCTGCTAGCAACTGGGGACAGGACCAATGCCCTTCGCTCAGCGTGACGACTTGCACTATGCCGACGACTTGGACATCAGCCATCGGCCACACACCTAACGAGCGACCGACTCGTGAAAGCTGACCGCGCAAGCAGGACCGCTCATTTCGTCACCCTCGGCCGCGCCATAGCCGATGCCGGGGTCTCGCACGTCCCGGAGTTCCACGACCCCACAGCGCGCGTTTTTCTCAATGACAAGGGGAAGCGGAGCCTGGCGAAAATCGAGCACGCCACTCGACAAGGAAAGCGCAGTATGCAACTCGAGATGGCGCGCGGGATGGCTGACATCATGGCCCTTCGCACAGCGGCCATCGACAATGCGGTCCGCGACGCGATCGCCCGTGGAGCGAAGCTGGTCGTCATTCTCGGAGCCGGCTACGACGGCCGCGCTTGGCGCATGCCAGAGATTGCCGGTATGCAAGTGTTCGAAGTCGATCATCCAGCCACGCAGGGCAACAAGCGCACACATGTGTCCGAGCTGCCTCAATCCGTCGGCATAGTCAACTTCGTGTCGATGGACTTCGAGCGCGAATCCCTCGACTCCGTCCTCGACAGCGCCGGACATAATCGCTCGCTACCAACCTGTTGGATCTGGGAAGGAGTCGTCATGTATCTCACTCATGACGCGATGCGCGCGACGCTCGCCAACATCGCTCGCCGAAGCGCGCCCGGCTCGACGCTGATCGTGAACTACCACACCGTTCATCGCGGCTTCATCGCGCGACTGATTTTCCGCTTGATCGGCGAGCCGCAGATCAGCGCCTGGACGCGTGAGGAAATGGCAGCAGACCTTCGATCCGTCGGCTTTCGCGTGGCCCAGGATTCCGGTATGGGCGACTGGAACACGCAATTCGCGCAGGGCGCAGCGAAGGTCGAGCGAGCGCTCTACATGCGAATCGCCATCGCTCAAGCCTAACGCGGCTCGCGGCGCATGGTGGTCTCTGGCCGCTTGGGTGAGAAGCCGATCTTCCCTTCCGCCTGGGCGAGCAACGCCTGCGGATCGTAGGTCGTCCCAGACTTCATCACGATCTGAACGTTTCGAGTATTCTTGATGTCCGTGAGCGGATTCCCGCGTATCACGAAGAGGTCGGCGAGCTTCCCTGCCTCGAGTGTGCCCAGCTTGTCAGACACGCCGAGCGCGCGAGCACCATTGAGGGTCGCGATCTTGAGTGCGGCGGCGTTAGGGATGCCGGCCAGCACCAACGTGTGCAGCTCGCGGTGCGACGAGAAGCCCGCGATGAACTCGCCCGTACTCGGGTTGTCGGTGCCTAACGTGAGAAGGCCGCCCGCGTCGTAGAATGCCTTCGTCGTCCGACGCATCGCCCAGTACAGCGAGTCCCACGAAGCCACCGCGTGACGCGGCGGCTTCGTCTTCACCCACGCCTGCACCTCAGGCGTGAAAAACTTCCGCTCGTCGATCCAGTAGTCGAACCCCTCCTCGAGCTGCGTGAAATATACGGGCGCGGTGATGGTCGGATCGAACATCACGTGGTGCGAGATAAAGAGCGCGACGATCTCCTTGAACACCTGCGACGCCGTATCGACGCGCGACCACGACGGGTACGCCGGCTTGTTGGGATCGAGCTGGTCGCCGCCGAGGATGTGCTCGATGCGATCGACGCCGAGAAGGATGGCGTCGCGCGCGTTGGTGCTGTTGCGGAAGCCCGACTCGAGATGCGCGGTGACGGTGAGTCCGTGTTGATGCGCGCGCGAGACAAGCTCGGCGAGATGCTCGGGCGCGATCCCTTTCGCCTTGAAGGCGCGCGCGCCCTGCGCGGCCCAGTAGTCGACGTCGCGATCGATGTCGGCGGCAGTCGCATTCTGATTCCAGCCGCGCCGCGCGGTGCCGAAATACGGCCCCGAGTTGTAGAGGCGCGGTCCGATCTGCTCACCGTCGTCGATGCGTTTGCGCGCGGCCATCATGCTGTCGGGGTCGTACTCGCCCGCGGGGAACGTCGACGTGACTCCGTTCGCGAGGAAGATGAGCGGGTTATACGTCCACTCATCGCTGCGCAGGCCGTTGGGACCGAGCGTCATGTTGTAGTGCGCATGAACGTCGAAAATGCCGGGCAGTACGTACTGGTCGTCGCGCAGTTGAATGACGCGCGCGCCTTGCGCTTCGTCGGCGGTGATCGGTCGATTCACCGCGAGCAGCCGTCCGGCGACGATGAAAATTCCCTGATTGCGCACGACGGTGTCCGCGGTGCCCGTGAAGAGCCAGCCGCCCCGAATGACGACCGGATCCTTTCGGAGGGCGGTGATCCGCGCGGCGTTCTGCGGCGTGTTCTGCGCCGTCGCGAGCGGCGCCAGAGCGGCGGCCAATCCGATGATTGCCAACGTGCGGCGAAAGGTGGTACGGTGCATCACGTGCGTCTCCAGCAGAGAGAGGAAGGCGTGCAACGAGGCCGATTCTATCGGCCGAACGAGAAAGGGCAAGAGACGGGAGCGAGTTCGTGACGATACACTCCAATCGCTTGGTTGTTAGGTGACATGAATCGAGCGACGCGCGCGGCCTCCGTCCTGTGTTTGATCGCTGCCATCGTGCTGGCCTGTGCTCGCCCTCGAACCGCGAGCGCGCCGCTCTCTCCGGAGTGTATGCGGCCCGGCTCCCGGATCGTCGACGCCGATTCGATCGACTTCGCTGATGGCCATTCGGTCGTCGGACGTGTGGTGACGATGGAGGGTCGCAAACCGGTCGCAGAGACCGGCGTCGCCCTACTGGGCGATTCGTTGCGGGCCATGTATACCGACTCGACAGGTGAGTTTCACTTCGATGCCGTGCCGAGCGGCCGCTACCGGCTCCTCGGCCGCCGCATCGGCTACCTCTCGGCTGCCGAGTCGATCACGGTACCAGCTCGCCGCCATGTGGAAGTTCAACTGGCGGTAGCCAGAGACGATCTGGCTTGCTGGAACGAGCGCATCCTTGCCGAACGTCCCATTCTGACGTTGCAGCGCACAGAGAGCGTCACCGTCGAACGAATGCTGCCGAACGGTCCACGCGTGCGCCATACGGTCGTCGCCTCTCCTGCAGACGATGGGATCTTGTTCCGCTCTCGTCTTGTCAATCTGGGATCTAGACCTGCACGACTTACGAGTCTGTGCTATCCAAGCGCTACCGCGCCCGTGCTCAAGCATCTGATTTCCGTCGGTCCGACGTGCTACGGGTCGTACCGCGAACTCGCGCCAGGCGATTCAGTCACGGCCGTCACCGGCGGCCCGCTCCGCGGCCGACCCGGTCGCTACACATTCCAAGTGCACGTCGTTGACCCGCCGCTGCTCGACGTGACGTTCAGGCTGAACGTGGTCGAAGTCCACGACAGCCGGTAACGGCCGACCCTAACGAGCGCTCTCTAAGTCTCGATCGCCTCTTGGCAACCCTTCGGCACACTCGCTATCAGGCTGCTGTCATCCGTGACAGCTGCGTCTTGTTGGTGCAGTGCGCCTTTCGAGACGGAAGCAAATGGTGGATGCTCCCGGGCGGCGGCCGCGAGGAAGACGAGCATGAGACAACGTGCGTCGCCCGCGAGGTACTCGAGGAATGCGGCGTCATCGTTCACGTTGATTGCTTACTCTCGGACGTTGCGGCCGATCCGCCTGACGGCACCTATGTTCGATGGCGCACCTATCGATGCACGGTCGTCAGTGGTGAACCGAAAGCCAGCGGCGGCGAAGGGCCGAGTGCCGAGCTAATTGCGATTCGGTGGCTGCCGCTGGAGTCTGCCGTGTGGTCGGATGACATCACGACTGACCGGTTTCTCTATCCGCAGCTACTCGCGCTTCGGGCATCACCTAGCTCACCCTTTAATATGGATAGCGATGCACTTCTCGAGGACTTTAACTGTCGACGTCGCGGAGCCGAGCTCCCTTTCGTCCTCGATGACGAGGTCGAGGTTCTAGAGGGCATCTATTGTGGCAAGCGCGGAACTGTCGATCTTCTCGCCTATGCGGAAACGCCGTTGCGATACCTCGTCGATTTCCGTGACGGCACGGACGAACTCTTTGCTGCGAGCGCACTCAAGCTCGTACGCGCCGGTGCTGCCTGACGACGCACTACAACTAACCGCTGCCTTCGTTTCAATGGCATGTCTTCACTTCACGTGTGCGTTCACTTGGCAGGAAAGCCGCGGCTTCTTTCTATGGCACGGCGATCCCGACGTCGACAGTGAGGCGTGCGCGGACGGCGTTGAGCTGGATAGCTCTGGCCGCATTCCGACCTTTGTCTCAGAAACTGGGTGCCGCCTCTACGCCGAGGACAGAGGGTATGACCTCCAGACTGCTCTAGTTCTGCACTACGACCTCGACGCATTGATCCGTTGGTGCGATGCTCCCAGCGCAAGCACGCTGGATGTCAGTGCAACGCTCGACGCCTGGAATCTGTTCGGGGACACCCCCGGACCCACCGAGGTGATAAATCTCTTTCGAACTTTCGATGGTTGGTCCGGCGCGCTGTATGAGAAGCTCTTCTTCGCGCAGAACCTTTCTGCTGTAACACCACCCAGTGAGCACTACACCCCGACGTGGTCGATCGACGAGCTGCGGAAGCTTGCTCAAGTGCTGAGGCTCGGGTTGGCTGAATTCGCGTCGCGATTGAAGCTGAACGAATGACACGACCGACCATTACCGGCATTTCGCCGTTGTTCATCGTCGCCGAAATCCCGGCGACGCTCGCGTTCTACCGGGACAAGCTCGGGTTCGAGGTCACGTTCACGGCGGAGCCTAACGATCCGTACTTCGCAATCGTCCAGCGCGACCGCGCGATGATCATGTTCAAGGCAGTCGAGGTGCCGCCGTTGCCCAATCGGAAGCGCGACAAGGCAGCGCGATGGGATGCATATCTGAACGTCCCTGACCCCGATGCGCTGGCGGCGGAGTTCGAATCGCGAGGGGTGACGTTCTCGGTGCCACT
>JANWKK010000138.1 GCA_025451425.1 Gemmatimonadaceae bacterium | reverse complement strand
TGGTGCCATAGTGTGGAGAGTAGAGGGTGGAGAGTAGAGAGTGGAACGCGAAGGCCCAGCGAGTCTTGCTCGCTGGGCCTCTCGACTCTCGACTCTCGACTCTCGACTCTCGACTCTCTACCCTCTACCCTCTACCCTCTACCCCCTACCCTCTACCCTCTACCCTCTACTCTCTACTCTCTACTCTCAGCCCTCTACCCGTTAGGAGGCGGCCTCATTATACGGTTCGTCTCCGCCTGCCGGGCGTGGCGGCTCTTCAGCCAGCGGAAGCGGGTTCGATGGTTGATCGAACCGCGGCCCACTTCGACGCCCGCGCGGAGGTCGACGTCCCTTTCGACCCACTCTGCCGGATCGCGGTGCGCCACGCCCTTCACTCTCGGGCTCGCCGCCGTCGGGGCCGGTATCACCGCCCTCATGTACGCGTGGTCCGCGTCGAAGGACTTCTTCGCGACACGCCGCTAGGACCGCCTCGAGCGCTTCGATGCCGTCGTCAGTCGCTTCCAGAAAGAGGTCCTTTACCACGGACTCGGCACGCTCCAGCTGCGTGATCAACATCTTCGCGTGCGCGCGGCTTGGCATCTCGCCGCACACTTTGGGCACCACACGGTTGCCGCACGCGCGGTGCAGAACGACAACAACGCCCCGTTTCCCCGGCTGCATGAAATACGGGGATTTGGAGCCCTGATGCTTGGCGATCCTTGGTGGACCTCCACCTCCTCCCCGTGTCCGTCTTGCCATAGCTTCGGCTGTCTCCCGGAAAGTCATCCTAAGAATACACGCTAATCGACGCGCCGCGTAGGGCAGACGATCACGGCCGTCATGCTGTATCCTAGAGCCGTAGCCCCTCCTTGTCATCCTTCGTCGCTTGCGCTTTCAGGATGTCCGACGCTCATGGCGCGGAGGCCTTCGAATCCGCGCTTCGGCGGTCATTCGCTCCATATGCCGTCCGTGTCTTGGCGTTGAAGATGATCGTGTGGGCATCACCCTGGCGTCCACGCTGCTCCACCGTGTGACCCATGGCGCGTAGCCGCGCGAGCGTCGAGTCGGGAAGCGCATCATGCTCGAACATCGCCACATCCGGAAGCCACTGATGATGTAGCCGCGGCGCGTCGACCGCTTCACGAGCATTCATCCCAAAGCCGGTCGCATTCAGCACGACCTCCATCACGGTATTGATGATCGTCCGACCACCGGGCGAGCCCGTGACCATGAACAGCTTCCCATTTTTCGTCACGATCGTCGGCGACATCGAGCTGAGCATCCGCTTTCCGGGTGCGATGAGGTTCCCTGGCGTACCGATATCGCCTTGGACGTTGGTCTCGCCGGGCTTCTTGTTGAAGTCGCCCATCTCATTATTGAGCAGGAAACCGGCGCCGCGCACGACCACGTGTGATCCGTAGCCACCCTCGAGCGTGAAGGTGTTGGACACGGCATTCCCATTCGCATCGACGATCGAGAACTGCGTCGTCTCGTCGCTTTCGGTCGCGACGCTCGTCGGAGTCACGATGTCCTTTCCGAGCTCGACGCTGCTCGTCGCTTTCGATCGATCGATGCGCGAAGCGAGCGCTGCCGCGTACTTCGCAGACGTTAGGCGTGCGAGCGGCATCTTCACGAAGGCGGGATCGCCAAGATATCGAGCGCGATCCACATAGGCCCGGCGCATCGCTTCGATCACCAGGTGAAGCGTCTCCGGCGACCAGCGGCCTTGCCGCTGGAGATCGAAATTTGAGAGAATGTTGAACATCTCGACCATCGCAACGCCGCCCGAGCTCGGCGGCGGCATCGTTACGATGTCATATCCGTTATACTGACCGCGAACGGGCGCGCGCTCCGTCGCCTGATAGGCCGCGAGGTCCTTCTTCGTGATCAGGCCGCCGTTCCGTTGCATCTCGGCGGCGATGCTGTCGGCGATCCATCCCTTGTAGAACGCCTCCGGACCGCGCGTCGCAATCGCCGTGAGTGTGCGGCCGAGATCGGTCAGCACGATCGTGTCGCCTGCCTGCCACGAGCCGGTGCTCTTGCCGTATGCCGCGACAGACGCGGGATATGGCTTCATCGCTTGTGCTACTTCGCGGTTCAGGCTGTGCGCGAGCTCCGAGTCGAGCGGAAAGCCTTTTGTTGCCAGCTGTGCCGCCGGCATCACGACGTCGCGCCACGGAAGCTTTCCATACTTCTGGTGCGCGAGTGCGAGGCCGCGCACGGTACCCGGCACGCCCGGCGCGAGATAGCCTGTCGCCGTCAGTTTGCGATCGATCTTGCCGTTCGCGTCCAGATACATTGTTTCCGTCGCGCCCAGTGGCGCGCGCTCGCGATAATCGATGGTCGTCGCCGTGCCGTTCTTCAATCGCACGACCATGAATCCGCCGCCGCCGATGTTCCCCGCGCCGGGATAGGTGACGGCGAGCGCGAACGCGGTTGCCACCGCGGCGTCGACGGCATTGCCGCCACGACGCAGAATGCTCGCGCCTACGTCCGACGCGATCGACGAGCTGGAAATGACGAGTCCCCGTTTGGAGACCACCATTCCGGCGGAATCAGTCTGTGCGCAAAGGGCGCTCGCCGACAGGGATAGCGCGGCGAGCGAAAGCAGCGTGATGGCGCGTCGGTAGGATTTCATGGGCGTCACTCTCATCTTGACGGCTTACGCGGAGGGAATACGCTACGTTGTCCAAGCTATCGAGGTGTAGTCATGCGCGCGATTCGCTGCGCTGGATGTCTTCTCGCCCTGGGGCTACTCGCTCTTTCGCGAGTCGACGCACACGGGCAGATAGGTCAGGCGGGGAGGGCAGGCCCGCGTGCGCTCGAGCTTCAGGACTACTATCGAGTCGAGTCAGCGTCCGCACCGGCGATCTCGCCTGACGGCAAACGCGTCGCGTTCGTCCGGACATATCTCGTCGAGAACGAGAACCGGCGTCAGAGCGAGGTCTGGCTCGCGCCCAGCGATGGCTCGACGCCGGCAGTGCGCATCAGCAATCCATCGTTCAGCGCAACGGATCCACGTTGGAGTCCAGACGGCGCGCTCCTCGCCTTCACGTCGCGGCGCCATTCGCCCGCCGCGTCCGCCGATTCCGCCGACGAGAGTGCAATCTGGTTTTTGCACATGGACGTTGCGGCCGGCGAGGCATTTCAGATCGAGGGAGTGACCGCGTCGCCGATCTTCAGCCCGGATAACCGCTGGATCGCATTCGTTCGTCGGGCTCGTGTTCGGCCGCGTAGCTACGCCGATCCGAACGAGAAGAAGATGGCAGAGCGCTTCAAGGGAAAGATCTATGATTGGATGAATGCGCGGTTCGATCAGCGCGGCTATCTCGCCGATCCGCGCGACTCGCTCGCGACGCCGCCGGCCGAGGTCTATCTCGTGCCTCGCAGCGGCGGCGTACCACGAGCGATCACGCACTTTGGCGTCGACGCGCGAGACGTTGCCTGGAGTCCAGATTCCCGCTCGCTCGCTGTGGTCGCGAACACGCATCAGCGCGACGAGTACACCTACGAGCGCTCCGACCTCTTCATCGTCTCTCTCGATGGTTCGGCACGCCCCCTCACCGACGACGGCTACGACTATAGCGCGCCGACGTGGTCTTCCGACGGCAAGTCCATCGTCGTTAGGCGAGAGTTGGGGCTGAGCGCGGTGATTGCCTCGAAAGCGTCACACGGCGCGCCCATCGATCTGTACCGATTGCCGGTCGATGCACCACTCAACGACAGCACACGCTGGCATAATCTCACGCCATCGTGGAGTCTCATTCCAGGCCGTCCAGAGGTCGACGAGTCGGGACGCTGGGTGTTGTTCGACGCCGAGATCGGTGGGGATCGCCACCTCTTCCGCGTGCCGCTGGCCGGCGGCGGCGTCGAACAGATCACGCATGGTGCGCGCCGATTGAGTGGATTCTCACTCTCGGCAAACGATGCGCGAGTTGCGTACTCGGGCACCGATGCAGCTCATCCGGCGGAGGTGTACGTCGCTTCGCTCGACGAGGGCTGCCCCGATCGCCTAACGCGATGCGAGAAGCAGCTCTCCAGGGCGAACGCCTCCTTCCTCGGCGCCGTGCGGCTCGACACCGTCACGCGCCTCGCGTTCAACAGCAAGGATGGAACGAAGGTCGAAGGCTGGCTGCTCTTGCCCCAACACCCGGCCAATGAGCGCCTGCCCTTGATCCTCGCCATTCACGGCGGCCCGCACGGCGCCTATGGAAACGATTTCGATTTCGAACTGCAGCTATTTGCCGCCAAGGGCTACGCGGTGCTGTACACGAATCCGCGGGGCTCAACCGGCTACGGTGAGGACTTCCTCTGGGCGACGTGGGGGGGCGGCTGGGGGATCAAGGATTATGAGGACGTGATGGCCGGCGTCGATTATGTACTTGCTCATTATCCGATTGATCCGAAGCGACTCGGCGTCACGGGCTACTCGTACGGCGGCTTCATGACGGACTGGATCATTACGCAGACCAATCGCTTTGCCGCGGCCATTGCGGGCGCGGGCATCTCCAACTGGGTGAGTGACTACGGAACCGCGGACATCCCACGGACGAAGGAAAGCGAGTTCTTTGGCGCACCGTGGGAGCCGAAAGGGTACGAGCTGCTCTGGCGCCAGTCACCCATTCACTACGCCGGCAAGGTCACGACGCCGACGCTTTTCGTGCACGGTGAAGCCGACCTTCGCGTGCCCATCGAGCAGGGCGAGCAGATGTACACCGCGCTCAAGAAGCGCAAAGTCCCGGCGCGGATGGTCCGTTATCCGGACTCGTATCACGGCGGCTGGTCCTCATGGAACAGCGTCCATCGGTACTGGCAGGAGCTGCTGTGGTGGGATCAGTGGCTGGGAAAGACGCCGGTGTCGTCCTAAGTGGGAGCGGGATGCGGGATGTGGGATGCGGGAATGCTAAACAGTCGAGAGTCACCCGAGCCCCGCATCCCGCTCCCCGCGCCCCTCAACTCAGGGGCTTGGCTGTCCCACTGTAGCGTTCGGGGGCGGCGCCGCAGGCGCACCCGGCTTTTTCACGCGCGGCGCCGGAATGCTCAACAGCACCGCTGTCGCGGCGAGCACCAACGCCGCCACCGCGACTTCCATCGTCGCCGATCGACGAATCGCGAGCGCCGCTGTCTCACTGCCTAACGTCGGACGCTGTCGTCGCCAATTCCACGCGCCCAGCACAAAGACCAGTGCAACGAGGCAAAGCTTGATGATGAGCGTTTGACCGTACGGAGACATCCACAGATTCGAGAGGACGTGGAGGTGGTTCCAGGCGATGATCACGCCGAACAGCACCAGGAACGGCGTCGTACTCAGCGCGAGCGGCGAGAACGAGTGCACCATGTCGGAAATGATCGGGCCCCGCTGATCTCGCGCGACTTCATTGTTCAGCACTACCGAAATACCGGCGACGAGCATGACGAACAACGTTCCGATCCACAGACCGCCGGCAAGCACGTGCAGCGGATTCGAGAGCTCTCCCCACTGCGCAAGGAACGCGTTCCGCAAGAGGCCGCACAGGAATCCGATTGCGGCAAGCCACCATCCGACTTTGCTGCCGCGGAAGGCGAGAACGAAACCGATCAACGCGAGAATGAGGAATCCGATCTGGAGCTCGACGCCCGCGTTGTGCGTCACGAGCTGCGCCACCGTCGAATGGCGGCGCAGCGCGAGTCCCGGCAGTTGATACAATAGAAGCAACGCGGCGACGATCGTTCCGATTAACCCGATTGCTGCCGCTCGTCGCGCCGTATCCGCGAGAACACGTCGGCGCGTGGCGTCCATACCGGTTTGCTCTCCCCGAGCGAGGGCGCCGCGGAGAACAGCGAAGCGAAACCCCACCGCGCCAGCCGGAAAGAAAGAGCCAATGAATCCGACGTACTCCATAATTGGCTGTGGCCACTTAATCAGAGACTGTGCGAGCACGTAGTTCCTCGTTTTCGTGGTGTCGACCGATCTATTACTGTCGAGGCGTCCTCGACGTTGGGGCGCCCTGGTTGTGCCTACGCCGTTCCGCGATGATGGTCGCGGCGCCATCTTCATCACTCCTCCTTGGCTTTCCGAGACTCAACGATGCGTGCTTTTGCAGCCTCTCTCGCCTTCGCGGTTGGCGGCGTGACCTTCACCCCCCGCGCGCCCTCGCCCGATACCCTTCGCGGTTTTTCGCCCGAATCCTCGCGCATCGAGCGCGATTGGGAAGCAAAATTCCGCACGATTCCCGATACCGCACGCCTGCGCACTATGATGCAGCGCCTTTCGGCGCGACCGCATCATGTCGGATCGCCATACAATAAAGCCAACGCCGAATGGCTTCGGGACCTGTTTCGCTCGTTCGGCTGGCAAGCCGAGATCGAGAACTTCGACGTTCTCTTCCCGACGCCGAAAGAGCGCGTCGTCGAGCTCGTGGCGCCGACGAGCTTCAAAGCGAAGTTGCAGGAGCCGACCGTCGCTGGTGACCCCACTTCGAGCCAGCATGACGAGCAGCTGCCCACGTACAACGCGTACTCGATTGATGGAGATGTCACCGCGCCGCTGGTGTTTGTGAACCACGGCGTGCCGGCGGATTACGAAGAGCTCGAGCGACACGGCGTTTCGGTGAAGGGCGCGATCGTCATCGCGAAATACGGCGGATCGTGGCGCGGTATTAAACCCAAGGTCGCAGCCGAACATGGCGCCATCGGGTGTTTGATCTACTCCGATCCGAGCGACGACGGTTATGGCGACGGCGATGTCTTTCCAAAAGGACCGATGCGCCCGCGCGATGGTGTGCAGCGCGGCAGCGTCGCCGACATGCCGACATATCCGGGTGATCCGCTCACGCCCGGCGTCGGCGCGACAAAGGACGCAAAGCGTTATACAGTCGCCGAAGCACCGACGATCACGAAGATCCCTGTGCTTCCGCTCTCCTATGGTGACGCCGAGCCACTTCTCTCCGCGCTCACTGGCGACGTCGTGCCCGAATCGTGGCGCGGTGGCCTACCGATTACCTATCGCTTCGGCCCGGGCGCCGCGCGCGTGCACTTGAAGGTGAAGTCCGACTGGAGTTTGAAAACGCTAAACGATGTCATCGCGCGGCTCCCCGGGACCACTGAAGCGGATGAATGGGTGATTCGCGGCAACCATCACGACGCATGGGTCAACGGCGCCGAGGATCCGATCTCGGGGCAAGTGGCGCTGTTGGAGGAAGCGCGCGCGCTATCGATGCT
>JANWKK010000137.1 GCA_025451425.1 Gemmatimonadaceae bacterium | reverse complement strand
TGAACGTCGTGAGCAGGATCATCATCATCGCCATGCCGTCGATGCCGATCGTGAAGCGCACGCCCCAGGCTGGAATCCAGGAGTGATCGACCGCGAACTGCCAGCGCGGATCGGTTGGATCGAACGCCCACCACAAGCCTAACGACACAACGAATTCGGCAAGGAACGTGAGCAGCGCAATTGTCCGCGGTGCATTCGCGGCGCCGGTGGCGATCTCGTCGAGTGCCGTGCGCGGATCGGTGCCGGCGCGCGCGGCCGCCGATTCCTCGGGCGCAGCGTACGGGGTGCCGCTCGATCGACCGCCTAACGCACCCTGTACCCAGATCAACAGTGCGCCGACGACCGGAATGCCGAGTAGCGCCGTCAGGACCCAATGATCGTAACCGATGGAGCTCAAGAAACCGTTCATGATCACCGGATCGTGAAAGCACCAAGCACGAACAACACACCAACGATCAACACCCACGCGTACGTACCAACCTGGCCCGACTGCAACCGCGATCCGACCCAGCCGACGAATCGGGGCACCTGTCCCCCGAAGAACCGCACCATTACACCGTCGATCAGGCCGGCATCGATACCTTCCCAGAGGAGCCCTCGAGAGACCGACACGGTCGGCTGCACGACGGCGTCGTCGTAGATCTCATCCACGTAGTACTTGTTCGCGAGCACGCGCTCGAAGCCTTCTTCGGGCTTCGCTTCGCGTTTTGGTACGAGTTGCTCCGGCTTGAGCATGGTCCACGCGACGATGACTCCGGCGAGCGCGATCGCGAGGGCGATGCCGATCAACGTGTACTCGAGCGTCGGACTCGCCTCGGGTACCGTGCCATGGGTAATTCGTAGCGTCGACTCGCCGACAACGGGCTCCAACCAGTGATCCAGCAAACCGATATGTCCGACTTTGATCGACTCGGGCAGATTCAGCCAGCCGCCGACGACGCTCAACACCCCAAGCACGACAAGCGGCCCGGTCATGATCCAGGGCGCTTCGCCAAGGAAATCGCGTTCGCGCTCACCGGAGCGATTCGGACCGAGGAACGTGTAAATCAGCATGCGCATCATGTACACGGCGGTCATGAATGCCGCGGCGAGACTGAGCGCGTAGCAAGTGTAGAGGACAATTCCGCCGGGGATGCCTAACCAATGAGCGTCAGCGAGCGTCGAGCCGCGTGCGCGCAGGAAGAGCGTGCCGAGAATCTCGTCCTTCGAGAAAAATCCAGCGAAGGGAAAGATCCCAGCAATCGCCAGTGTCGCGGCAAGCATCAACCAGAACGTCCACGGCATGTAGCGTCTCAAGCCGCCCATGTTGCGCATGTCCTGCGCGTCATCCTCGTTATGGGTTGCGTGATAGGCGCGGTGCATCGCGAAGATCACGGACCCTGAGCCGAGGAACAGCAACGCCTTGAAGAACGCGTGCGTCACCAGATGAAATACGCCCGAGACATACGCCCCCGCGCCGACGCCCACGAACATGTAGCCGAGCTGAGACACGGTCGAATAGGCGAGCACTTTCTTGATGTCCCACTGCTTGAGCCCGATCGACGCCGCAAAGATCGCCGTCAGCGCACCAATGACGACGACCGTTAGGCTCGCCGTAGGCGACAGCGCGAAGAGGAAATTGCTCCGAGCGATTAGATAGACGCCTGCCGTCACCATGGTTGCGGCGTGAATCAGCGCTGAAACGGGCGTCGGGCCTGCCATCGCGTCCGGCAGCCAGGTGTAGAGCGGAATCTGCGCGCTTTTCCCGGTGCAGCCGAGGAAAAAGAAGAGGCAAATCCACGTGACAACGTTCGGGGCCAGGCTCGCCGCTTGGCCTCGCACGCCCTCGAACTCCACCGTGCCGAGATTCGCCCAGAGCATGAACATCGCGACGAGGAATCCAAAGTCCCCGATCCGGTTCATGATAAAGGCCTTCTTGCCGGCGTTCGAGTTCGCCTCGTCGAGATACCAGAATCCGATGAGCAGATACGAACACAGACCGACGCCTTCCCACCCGACGAACATCACGGGATAGCTCGCACCCATCACGAGCACGAGCATGAAGGCGACGAACAGGTTCAGATAGGCGAAATAACGCGGGTAGCCAGGATCGTCCTGCATGTACCCGACGCTGAAAATGTGAATCAGCATCCCGACACCAGTGATCACCAGAATCATCACCATCGAGAGCTGATCGAGCTGAAATGCGGCGTCGATGTGAAGATCACCGACCGGCATCCACTCGTAGTAACGTTGAATGAACGGCGAATGGAGCTCGCCGCTAACACCCTGCATTGCCACGAAGATCGCTACCGCCAACGCGAAGGCGAGTACCATCACGCCAGGACCGATGAGACTCGTTAGAGTCGCGAAACGATGCCGAACGACGACGTGGTGATCGTCGCCATGGCCGCTGCCACCGGTGACATCGTGGCCAGCGTGCGCCGCGTGCGCGTCTTCGGCCGACGAATGCGCGTCGTGTGGATGCGCGCCCGGATCTGGTGATCCCACATGATAGGCGCTGAAGAGCGACAACGCGCCGTTGATCACGAAGCCGAGCAGCGGGAACAATGGGAGCGCCCACATCCACCGGGCAGCGGTTCCGGCGAGGGGATGCGCGATGCCCGTGACGTCCTGGAGAAACATCAGCCCTTCAGGAGGTTGACGTTCTGAAGATTGACCGTCTGTCGATGACGGAAGAGCGCAATAATGATCGCCAGGCCCACCGCCGCTTCGGCCGCGGCGACAGTCATGACGAAGAACACGAACACCTGGCCTCCAACACCGTACACCTGCGAGAAGGCGACGAAGGTCAGATTCACGGCGTTCAACATCAACTCGACGCACATGAACACGATGATCGCGTTGCGTCGCGTGAGCACGCCGACGACGCCGATCGTGAACAGCACCGCCGAGAAGAACAACGACTCAGCTAGCATCGGTTGCGGACCTCCGTCTACCCAGCACCACCGCACCCACCACGGCCGCGAGCAGCAACACACTCGTGACTTCGAACGCCAGGAGATACTCGTTGAAGAGCGGGCCCGCGACAGGCGCGATGACCCCGGTATACTCGATCTGCCGCGCCAGATACCCCGGCGCAATCCTCGGCTCCACGTGCACGCGCGTGAGTGCGAAGATCTGGGCAAGGAGCGCAATACCCACGGCCGCGGCGACGAGCTGCCAGCCTCGCCCGCGCGCATCCGCGATCTCGCTCGGATGACCGAGGTTGAGCAACATAATAACGAACAGGAACACGACCATGATCGCGCCCGCGTATACCAGTACTTGGATCGCGCCGATGAATTGGGCGTCGAGCATGACGAACAGCGCGGCAAGCGCGAACATCGTCGTCACCAGCCACATGGCCGCTGCGACGGGACTCTTCCGTGTCACGAAGAGAATCGCCGCGACGACGGCCACTATGCCGAAGACGTAGAAGTTGAAGGTGTAGAAGAGGGGAAGATTCTCGTGCACGCCCTACTCTCCCTTCGGATCGGCCGGGTCCCACATCTCACACACCGGATGCGTCTGCGCCATCAACCGTTCGAGGTCGTACACAAACCCCTCCCGGCTGTATTCAGAATTCTCGTAATGTCGGCCAACGTGAATCGCTTCCTCCGGGCATACTTCCTGGCAGTAACCACAGAAGATGCATCGAAACTCGTCGATCTCGAACAAGAGCGGATAGCGATTTCCCTGCTCGTCTTCACCCGGCACGAGCTTGATGCAGTTCGCCGGGCACACGGTCGGACACAAACCGCAGGCGACGCACTTCGCTTTGCCGTCCTCGGTCGTGAGCATGCGGTGCGTGCCGCGCCAGCGCGGCGAGAGCGCCCACTTCTCCTCGGGATACTGGACCGTCACTTTTTCCGAGAAGAGATGCTTCAGCGTCAACGCCATGCCGCTCAGCGTCGCGCGCACGTAGCTCGTCTGCTCGATCGGACGCTCGAGAACCTTCACTCCAATAGCCATCAGTCGCCCGCCTCCGCGGGATCAAAACGCGTGCGATCGAGCGCCACTTGACGCAGCTTCTCGAGATTGCGCCGATCGAGCCGCGAATAGGCCGGGCTCACGATGCGTCCGCGGTCGAGAATCAAGAACACGATCACGACGAACACGACGTTGAGCGCCAGCAACCCGCCGCCGAACGCCCACGATCCGCGATAGTAGCCAGCATAATTGAGTCCGACGATCGTTCCCGCCATCGCGACGATGTATATCAGCGAGAGAGGAAGCAGCACCTTCCAGCCGAGCGCCATGAGCTGGTCGTACCGAAAGCGCGGCAGCGTCCAACGTACCCACATGAAGATGAAGACGAAGATCAGGATCTTCGCGAAGAAGAAGACCGCCGTTACGAGTGACGCGACCAGCGTGTGCGCGTAGTTGTCCCACAACGTAAACGGAATGTCCCAACCGCCGAAAAAGAGCGTCGCCATCAGGGCGCTCGCCGTCACCATGTTTGCGTACTCGGCGATGAAAAACATTGAGAACTTCATCGCGCTGTACTCCGAGTGATATCCGGCGATGAGCTCGGACTCGGCCTCCGGCAGATCGAAGGGCAGCCGATTCGTTTCGGCAAACGCGGAGACGAAAAAGATGAAGAACGCGAGCGTGCAGCCAAAGACGTTCCAGGCAAACGGCCACTGCCCCGTGGTCTGCTCGGTGACGATCGCGCTGAGCGAGACGTTGCCGGACAACAGCAACACCGGAATCGTCGCCATGCCCATCGCGATCTCATACGAGATCATCTGCGCGCTCGATCGGAGCCCGCCCAACAATGCGTATTTGTTGTTCGACGACCAGCCCGCTAGCACGATGCCGTAGACGCCTAACGAGGTGATCGAGAGGATGTAGAGGAAGCCGATCGGCAGCGGCGCGATCGACATGTCGATCACACCCCAGCGTGAGTACCACGGCGCGCCGAACGGGATCACGGCCATCGTCATCAGAGCCGGTATGAACGACAGCGCCGGCGCAAGAATGAAGAGCGGCTTGTACGCCGCGCCCGGATAGGTCTCCTCCTTCATGATGTTCTTGAGGCCATCCGCCGCCGGCTGCAACAGACCCGCAGGACCAACGCGGTTCGGCCCGAGACGATCCTGAATCCAACCCGCGATCTTGCGCTCGAGCAGCGTGAGAAATGCCACGCCGACGAGATAGATCGTGAACAGCACAAGCATTTTGATGATCGTCGCCAGGAGCCACGCGCCAAAGTGCTCCGGACCGGAGACGATCATGAGACCCGGCTGTGTTGCCGCTGTCTGAGGGACGAACGGGAGACCAGCGATCATGCGGATGCCTCCGCCATCGCGCCAGCGATCATGGCACCCCTCAAGCCTAACGTGTCGTACGACATGCCGCCGAACTCGGGGCGCCCCGACGCCAGTGCCGCGAACACGTCGCTCGGCAGCACGGCGGCCGCTGGGCCGCCCAACGCGGCGAGCAGATCGCCAAGTACGAACCAGCTGGGACGAGCAAACCCGGGCGGCGCCTTCGCTTGCGTGAATCGCTGTACGCGGCCGCGGAGATTGGTGAACGTCCCTTCATCCTCGCTCATATTCGCGATCGGCAGCACCACCGACGCCGTGTGACGTGCCCAGAACGGGAGCGTCGTTCCGACGACGATCGTTGTGCCAGCGCGCGCTGCGCCGGCGGAGTCTTCACCAGCAAGCTCCTCGTCGGCGACGAGCAGCACATCGCCAGCGCCGAGCGTCTCGAGTGGACGGTCGCTGCGTGTGAAGCCCAACAGCTCGGCACCACGCACATTTGCCGCGCGGTCTGCGCGCAACGACAGATCCTCGACACCGGCCAGTGGGGCCTCGGGGCCCGTCGTCACGCGAAATGCGCCAGCGCCCCCCGTCCGCTTCGCGATCTCTGACAAGAGGAAAAGCGCTTCGTTCGACAACATCGGCGAGGCGAGCACGAACACTCGCTTGCCTTTCATGACCTTGGTCGCTTCGCCGAGGGCGCGATCCCAATCGCAGCCGGCAAGCGTCTGCCCCTGCCGGACCATCGGCACGTCGACGCGGTCCCGACGATTCAGCCACCGATAATTCAAGCGGCCGTGGTCGCACATGAAGTATTTGTTAACTTCCTCGTTAGGTCGCGGACGCATGCGCACGACTTGGTTGTCGCGTGTCTCGATCATGATGTTGCAGCCCTGCGAACAGTTCGGGCATACCGATGCTGTGCGGTCGAGCTCCCACGCGCGCGCCTTATTGAGCGCGTCTTTCGAGAGTAGCGCGCCCACGGGACAGAGGTCGATGACGTTACCTGCCCACGGGTGCGTCATATCTTCGCCTTCGAACTTCCCGATCACCGCCCGGTCGCCGCGCTCGGACACGTTGAGGATGGGATGGTGCGCAACGTCGTCCATAAAACGCACGCAGCGCGTACACAGGATACAGCGGTTCGCGACATAGATGACGTCGCCGCCGAAGTCCTCGACAGGATTGAATCGCTTCGGCTCACGATAACGTCCTTCGGGCCGTCCCTCCTGATACGTGTAGTCCTGCAGCTCGCACTCGCCCGCCTGATCGCAGATTGGGCAATCGAGCGGATGATTGATGAGCAACATCTCGAGTACGCCTTGCCGCGCTTCGAGCGCCTTGTCGGTATGCACGCGTACGACCTGGCCTTCCGCTACGGCCGTCGCGCACGAAGGCGCGAGCTTCGGCATCTTCTCCACTTCGACGAGGCACATGCGGCATACGCCGGCGACCGGAAGGCCGGGGTGGTAGCAGTAATGCGGGATGAGCACGCCCGCCACCTTCGCCGCCTCGAGGATCGACGTCCCCGCTGGCACCGACACCAGACGCCCTTCGATCGTTAGGTTGACCATTTGGGTCATCTATGGCTCCGCACTCACGCCACCTGCGGCACGAGATGATGAGTCTTCTTCTTGATCAGTGACTCGAAATCGGCGCGGAACTTCTTCAGTCCCGAGACGACTGGCGTGGCGCACGAATCGCTCAAGACGCAAATCGTCTTGCCTGTCATGTTATCAGCGATCTCGAGCAGCGTGTCGAGATCTTCCGACGTGCCCTCGCCGGCGGCGATGCGCTCGAGGATTTTCGTGGTCCACGCGGTGCCTTCGCGGCACTGCGTGCACTGCGCGCAGCTCTCATGCGCGAAGAAGCGCGCGGCGCGCGCGATGAACTTCACGAGGTTCTGCGCGTCGTCAACGACAATGACGCCGCCGGAGCCCAGCATGGTGCCCTGCGCGACGAAACCCTCGTAGTCCATGAGCGACGCTTCGGCTTCCCCGACCGTTTGAATCGGTACGGAAATCCCCCCCGGGATGATTGCCTTGAACTTCCGTCCGGGGAGCGGACCGCCACAGAGATCGTAGAGGAAGTCTTTGAACGGGAAGCCCATCGGCACTTCGTAGTTCCCTGGCCGCGCGATATTGCCGCAGACCGAGTAAAGCTTCGTTCCCGTGGACTTCGGGTTGTCGGCGCGTGAGAACTTCTTATACCAGTCGGCGCCATTGTTCAGCACATGGGGAACTGCCACCAGCGTCTCGACATTATTGATCGTCGTTGGCTGGCCGAACACGCCTGCGACCGCAGGGAACGGCGGCTTGATCCGCGGGTTCCCACGCCGACCCTCGAGCGAGTTCATAAGGGCCGTCTCTTCGCCGCAGATGTAGGCACCGGCGCCACGATGGACCCAGACATTGACCGTCTTGCCCGTCCCCATCGCATTGCTTCCAAGAATGCCCGCGGCGTAGGCGTCCTTGATTGCTGCTTCCATACGCTCGATCGGCTCGGTGAACTCGCCGCGGATGTAGATGTAAGCGGTCTCCGCTCCGATCGCGTATGCGCCGATTGCGCAGCCCTCGACGAGCGCATGTGGCGTCCAGCGCATGATCTCGCGATCCTTGAACGTGCCCGGCTCGGACTCGTCGGCGTTGCAGCAGAGATAGTGCGGCTTGCCGTCGCCGGGCTTCATGAACGACCATTTGAGACCCGTCGGGAAGCCAGCGCCACCGCGACCCCGGAGTCCCGAATCCTTGACGACGTTCACGATGTCGCCCGGTGCCGTGCCTAACGCGCGCTCGAGCGCGACATACCCGCCGCGCGCCTTCCACCCATCGAGCGTTCTGGCCCCGGTATCGCCGAAGTACTGCGAGAGAACCGTCGTTTCGCGGGCGTGCGGCTTGTGGGGATAGCCCATTTACTTGTATCGGGAAAGAAGCTCGGGAACGCCTTCGGGCGTCACCGACTCGATGAAATCCTCATTGACCATCACCGGCGTCGCAAAGCCGCACGCGCCGAGGCACTCGACCTCGATCACGGTGAACTTCTCGTCAGGCGACATCACCCCGAGCTCCTGACATCCCGTATGACGCAGGAACGCGTCGACCACTTCCTCGGCGCCGCACACTTGACAGGGTGACGTCGTACACACTTGCACGAAGTACTTCCCGACCGGATGCTGGTGGTACATCGTGTAGAAGGTGACGACGCCTTTCACGTATGCGGGCGTGAGCTCGAGCAACTGCGCGACGTCCGCCATCGCCTCCTCGCTCACCCAGCCGCGATCGTGCTGTACCATCCAAAGTGCGGGGAGTAGCGCGGCCATCTTTGACGGATAGCGCGTGAGAAGCTCGTCGAGCTCCTGCTTCCGCGCACCGATGAAGACGGGTTGATACGGCACCTTAGCGTGCCGGCCGTGGGTAGTGTCCGCGGGGGCCTCGACACCACCCATTTCGTGAATACTCATCGATCAATTTCTCCCATCACGATATCGATACTCGCATTGATCGCGATTACGTCCGACAAGAGATGCCCCTCCACCATCTTCGAAATCGCCGAGAGATTCACGAACGACGGCGGGCGAATTCGCCAGCGGACCGGCTTCGACGTGCCGTCGGACACCATATAGTAGCCCTTCTCGCCCTTTGGGCTCTCCACCGCGACATACGACTCGCCGATCGGGGGACGTGGGCCTTCCATCACCTGCTTAAAGTGATGGATCATCGACTCCATGTCGCTCGTCGCTTTGCTCTTCGGCGGGAGAATGACGCGATGATCGGCGATGTTCACCGGACCTTCGGGTAATCGCCTGATCGCCTGCTCGAGGATTCGTGTCGATTGACGCAGCTCCTCCATACGAACCAGATAGCGATCGTAGACGTCGCCGTTCGTGCCGATCGGGACGTCGAAGTCATAGGTTTCGTAGTCGAGATATGGAAAGTCTTTGCGTACGTCGTACGCGACGCCCGATGCGCGGAGCATTGGACCAGACAGCCCATAGTTCACCGCTTCTTCAGGGCTCATGACGCCAAGGCCGATTGTACGGCCCACCCAGATGCCGTTCTTCGTGACGACGCGGTCGATCTCGGCGATCGTCTTCGGAAAGGACTGCACGAAGGCGCGAAGGTCCTCGATCCAGCCACCGGGAATGTCGGCACCCATGCCACCGACGCGTGTTAGCGTCGTCGTCAGGCGGGCGCCGATCCAGTCCTCGAGCAGCTTATAAATGCGCTCGCGCTGCTCGAACGACCACAGGAAGGGAGTGAACGCGCCGATATCGATGCAGGTCGTCCCAAGCCACACGAGATGCGACATGATGCGCGATAGCTCCATCGCCATCACGCGAAGCACCGTGCATCGCTCCGTGATCTCGATCCCGAACAGCCGCTCAGCGCCTAACGCGAAGGCGACGTTGTTGCCCGGTGAATTGAGATAATCTTCACGGTCGGTCCACGGGATGATCTGGTTGTATTGGCGGTACTCGCCGATCTTCTCGAAGCCGCAGTGCAAGTACCCGATGTGCGGAATGCACCGCACGACCGTCTCGCCGTCCAGCTCGAGCACGAGTCGCAGCACGCCGTGCGTCGCCGGATGCTGCGGCCCGAGGTTGATGAGCATGTGGTCACCGGCGAGATCCGGCTCGAGCGCCGGCGGCGCCTCCAGCGCCACCGGCGAGCCGCCATCGTCCACGACCAGCGGGACGCGCTGCGGCCGCCCCTGCGCGTCCAATCCGCTCGTCGACAGCTCGACTTCGACCGTGCGTCTGGTTGTTGCCATGTTTGCCGTCTACTCTCCCGTCTTCTCGCCCGTGCCCAGACGGCGCCGCATGTCGTCAGGCAGATCCTCGAATGCCTGCGCGATTGTCAATTCCTCCTTCGAGTATCGCGCTTCGGGGTTCGCGGCGAGCGCCTGACGCAATTGCTCGGAGCGACTGAATCGCCCGCGCAGCGGAAAGTCTTTGCGGAGCGGATAGCCCTCCTTGTATTGCTCCCACATCAGGAGTCGCCGCAGATCTGGATGACCGCTGAAACGAATGCCGAACATGTCGTAGCACTCTCGCTCGAGCCAATCGGCGCCGCGGTACACGCTCCACACGCTCGGAACCTCCAGCGGAGTTCCTTTCGCGAGCTTCACCTTGAGGCGGAGAAACCGACGATATGGGAGCGATCGGAGGTGCCATACGACTTCGATCGGCTCCTCCAGATCGCGAAACTCGACCGCCGTGACGTCCGACAGATAGTCGTAGCGCTGGCTAGGATCGTCGTGCAGCCACTCTACGATCTCGAGCAGCTGCGCGCCGGCGACCACGACGGTCGTCTCGCCCCACACGACGTCGATGCGCTGCACTGCCGCGGCGAAGCGCTGCTGCAACGCCGCGGCGCTCGGATTGGGTGTCCCGCCGCGATGCGCGAAGCTCTTCTGCGTTGCGGGCGCTGGCGCGTCGCTGGGAAGCGCGCTTCCCGCGACGACCGGACTGAAGCTTGTGCTCACAGGCCGGAGCGCGTTTGGTGCACCGAATTGCCGAACGGCTCGGACACTTCGTCGATTACCGACGGCGGAATATAGAGTTGGCTCCGTGGATCCGGCTCCATCTCATTGCGCAGTGTTTTGTCTTTGGCCCGCTCGTTCATCACTTTCTTCTGCAGCAATAGAATGCCATCCAGCAATCCTTCCGGACGCGGCGGACATCCCGGTACGTACACGTCGACGGGAATGATCGTGTCGATGCCCTGCACCACAGCGTAGTTGTCGAACATGCCACCGCTCGACGCACATGCGCCCATCGAGATCGACCATTTCGGCTGCGGCATCTGTTGCCAGATCCGCCGAAGCACGGGCGCGAGCTTGAACGGAACGCGGCCCGCGCAGATCAGGACGTCTGCCTGACGAGGCGAGAAGCTCTGCCGCTCCATACCGAAGCGCGCGAGGTCATACCGACTCGCCGCAGTCGCCATGAACTCGATCGCACAGCACGCGGTGCCGAATGGCATCGGCCACAGCGAGTTCGCGCGCGCCCAGTTCACGAGAAAGTCCAGTCGCGTCGTAATCCACGGCTCGCCACCGCCGACGACTTGCGTCGCGCCGACGTCCGGTCGCGGGCTCAATCCCATTGCAGCGCTCCCTTCTTCCACACGTAGACGAAGCCCACGAGCAGGATCACGATGAACACCACCATCTCGGTAAAACCGAAAAACGAAACCTGTCCCGCCGGACATGTGCCGCCGACGGTGATCGGTCGCGCGCACGACAACTGCCAGAAGTACGCGCCCCACGGAATCATGAACACGGTTTCGATGTCGAAGATGATGAACAGCACCGCCACCATGTAGAATTTCACGGAGAAGCGCTCACGCGCGTCACCGAGTGGCGGAATGCCGGACTCGTACGCCGTCTGCTTCACCGGCGTCGGTCGCGCGCGCAACGTCAGCGCGGACACGCCCAACATCAACACTGCATTGAATACCACGAATCCGAGAAGCAGCAGGACCGGTACGTACGCGCGTTCCATAATCTCCCGACTTCGTGAAAACTTTCACTAAGTATGCGAAAGTTATCTGAGGCCGAGACGCAGTGTCAACGGCGAAGCGCGTGGCGCGTGGCGCGTGGCGCGTGGCGCGCGAAAAATGCCGCGGGGAAATGTTGTGCCACGCGCTTGGCCGCACGATCGGCTTCCCCTAGCTTAGTCCGCTCACTTGGTCCCGCCGCCCTCACGCGCAACGCGCCACATTTCGCGCACCACGCGTCACGTCACACGCTCCACGCATATGTCTCTGATGTCAGATCGTTGGATCACGCGCATGGCCGCCGAGGCGCGCATGATCGAGCCCTTCGAGCACAGTCAGGTTCGCTCGGGTGTCATCTCGTACGGCGTGAGCTCGTACGGTTACGATATGCGGGTTGCGCGTGAGTTTCGGATCTTCACCAACGTGCTCAACTCCATTGTCGACCCGAAGAACTTCGATCCAAAATCATTCGTGGAGTTCGAGGGCGACGTGTGCATCGTGCCGCCCAACTCCTTCGCGCTCGCTCGCTCTGTCGAGTACTTCCGCATTCCGCGGAACGTGCTCACGGTAACGGTCGGCAAGTCCACGTACGCGCGATGCGGCATCATCACGAATGTCACGCCGTTCGAGCCAGAGTGGGAAGGTTACGTCACACTCGAGATCTCGAACACCACGCCACTCCCCGCGAAGATTTACGCGAACGAAGGGATCGCGCAGGTCTTGTTCTTCCGCGGCGAGGAAGAACCGGCGGTGTCGTACAAAGACAAGAAGGGCAAATACCAAGGTCAGCAAGGCGTAACGCTGCCGAAGCTGTGATCGGGCACCCCTGCGTCCCACATCCCGCGTCCTGCTCACTCAGCGGATGATTCCGACGAGGTAGGCGAGCGCGACCAGAGCCATCAGCCCAATCAACACGAGCACAACGACGAGCGGTGCGCCTCGGCTCGACAGGGTCGCCGACGGGCCAGCGTTTCGCGCTGTGGGATCAGTGCCCTTCCCGACCACGTACGTCGTCTTCTGGACTGAATCGGCGCCGCCGAGCTGTGCCTCAGGGTCGCTCGAGAGCGCGCTGCGTTCGGATCTATCTCGAGGTTGCTCCGCCACGGTCACCTCGCTCGGTGTCACGAGGGCGGTTGCAGCAACCGCGCCAATCAGCCTGTACCGGCTACGGCCTTGTCTCCGCGGTGCATAACGCTGGCGCGGAGGTAGTCACGATTCATCCGCGCGATCGTGTCGATGCTGATTTCCTTCGGGCATGCCTCCTGGCACTCACCGAAGAGTGTACAGTGCCCAAAACCCTCTGCGTCCATCTGGGCAACCATGCGCAGCGCGCGTCGGTTTCGCTCCGGCTGACCCTGCGGTAGCAACCCGAGGTGCGAGATCTTCGCCGCGGTGAACAATGAGACGGATCCATTCGGACATGCGGCGACGCACGCGCCGCACCCGATGCACGCCGCGGCGTCCATCGCATCGTCGGCCTCCTGCTTCGGCACGGGTACCGAGTTCGCTTCGGGCGCGCTCCCCGTATTCACACTGATGAAACCGCCCGCGGCGACGATCCGATCGAGCGCGCCCCGATTGACGACGAGATCCTTCACGACTGGAAACGCTCGCGCGCGCCACGGTTCGATCCAGACGACTTCACCGTCCTCGAAGTGCCGCATATGCAGCTGACAGGTCGCCGTCGCTTTCATCGGCCCATGCGCGATGCCATTGATCACGAGCCCGCACGAGCCGCAGATCCCCTCGCGACAGTCGTAATCGAATGCGATCGGCTCGCTGGCACTCGCGACGAGGCCTTCGTTCACGACGTCGAGCATTTCGAGAAAGGACATGTCCGGACTGACATCCTTCGCCTGGTACGTGAAGAAGGAACCCTCCGCGTCAGGCGCTGCCTGTCGCCACACGTGCAGTTCAAGATTCATTAAAGCTTGCTCGCTTCGCTCGCCGCTTGTGTATTTGAAGTCGCTCGCGCGTTGCGCTCGCTCCTACTCTCTCACCGCCCCTAACCTCTAGCCCCTAGCCCCTTAACGGTAGCTGCGTGTCGCCAATGCAACATTCTCGAACAGCAGTGGCTCCTTGTGCAGGATCGGCGATTTGCCGTCGCCCGCAAACTCCCACGCCGAAACGTACGTAAACTTGTCGTCGCGGCGGAGCGCCTCGCCGTCCGGCGTTTGATGCTCGATACGGAAGTGTGCTCCGCATGATTCGTCGCGTTGTAGGGCGTCGAGGCACATCAGCTCCGCGAGCTCGAGGAAATCGGCAACACGACCCGCGCGCTCGAGCTCCTGGTTGAGCTCCTGACCGGTGCCGGGCACCAGCAGATCATTCCAGAACTCTTCGCGCAGCGCGGGAATCAACTGCAAGGCCTTCTTGAGTCCCTCGGCGCTGCGCGCCATCCCACAATACTCCCAGAGGATCTTACCAAGCTCGCGATGGAACGAAGTTGCAGATCGTGTTCCACGGATCGACGTTAGGCGCTTGGTTCGCTCGCGCACCGATTCGATCGCCGCCTTCACCTCAGGATTGTCCGCGCTCAGAGGCTCCGGCCGCGACGACGCGAGGTAATCACCGATCGTCAGCGGAATGACGAAATAACCGTCGGCCAGTCCCTGCATCAGGGCGCTCGCACCGAGTCGGTTCGCACCATGATCGGAGAAGTTGGCTTCGCCGATCACGTGCAGCCCCGGACTCGTGCTCATCAAATTGTAATCGACCCAGAGTCCGCCCATCGTGTAATGGACTGCCGGGTAGATGCGCATCGGAACCTGATACGGATTCTCGTCCGTGATGCGTTCGTACATCTCGAAGAGGTTCCCATCTCGCTCAGCGATGCGATCGGCACCGAGCCGCTTGATCGCGTCGGAGAAATCGAGATAGACGCCGCGGCCGCCCGGTCCGACGCCTCGTCCTTCGTCGCAGACTTCCTTGGCCGCGCGCGACGCGATGTCGCGTGGTGAAAGATTCCCGTAGCTCGGATACTTCCGCTCGAGATAGTAATCTCTTTCGTTTTCGGAGATCGCGTTAGGTGTTCTGTTATCACCGCGCTTCTTCGGTACCCACACGCGTCCGTCGTTGCGGAGCGACTCGCTCATCAGGGTGAGCTTCGACTGATACTCGCCCGCCACCGGAATGCACGTCGGGTGAATTTGGGTGAAGCAGGGATTGGCGAACGCGGCGCCGCGACGGTACGCGCGCCAGATCGCCGTCGCGTTCGACCCCTTCGCGTTCGTCGAGAGGAAGTAGACGTTGCCGTAGCCACCCGTGCCGAGAATGACGGCGTCGGCGAGATGTGCCTCGATGTCCCCCGTCACCATGTTCCGCGTCACGATCCCGCGCGCCTTGCCGTTCACGACGATGATGTCGAGCATTTCGGTGCGCGGATACATCGTGATGTTGCCCTTCGCGACCTCCTTCTCCAACGCCTGGTAGCAACCGAGCAGGAGTTGCTGGCCTGTCTGCCCTCTGGCGTAAAAAGTACGCGAGACCTGCGCGCCGCCGAATGACCTATTAGCCAGAAGGCCACCGTACTCACGCGCGAACGGTACGCCCTGGGCGACGCACTGATCGATTATGCGAACGCTCAACTCGGCGAGCCGGTACACGTTCGCCTCGCGCGAGCGAAAGTCGCCGCCCTTGATCGTGTCGTAGAACAGGCGGTAGATGCTATCGCCGTCGTTCTGGTAGTCCTTCGCCGCGTTGATCCCTCCCTGCGCGGCGACGCTATGCGCGCGACGGGGCGAATCCTGAAAGCAGAAGGCCTTCACGCGATATCCCAGCTCGCTCAGCGCCGCCGCCGCGGCGCCACCGGCCAAGCCCGTGCCGACGACGATCACGGTGTACCGCCTCTTGTTCGCGGGGTTCACCAGCTTCATGTCGAAGCAATGCTTCGCCCACTTGCGTTCGATCGGTCCCGATGGGACCCGCGCTCGGAGCTCCATGTCAGTATATGCTAATGAATGACGCCAACGAGCACGCCGAGCGGAACGACGGTGAACCCCAACCAGACAATGACAGCGACGACAAGAGCAATGCGTCGGTGCAACGGATGCGGCGACGACTTCGCGTAGCCTAACGTACGCACTGAGCTCCATGCACCATGGTAGAGATGCAAGCCGAGAAAGATCATCGCCAACATATAGAACGCCGATACCCACCAGATGCGAAAGCTCGCGACGAGATTGCCATAGACGTCGCGATGACCATCGGTGCCCACGCCGCCATAGGCATGCGCGGGATCGACCTGGCCGGTTGTGAAATGCAGGAGGTGCAGGATGATGAAGACGAGGAGCAGCACACCGCCCCACCGCATCGTTCGCGAAGCCCACGTCGACACCTGCGGATCGCGCTTCTGATAGCCAACGGGGCGCGCGGCGCGCGCCCGCATCGTGAGTTGATACGCCATCAATACGTGCAACACGACCGCGACGATCAGGACACTGCGAACGACCCAGAGCAGTTCACCGAGCGGACCATGCAGCAGCGCGCCATAGGCATTCAACTTGTCGGGCCCAACGAAGGCTTGAAGATTGCCCGCCATGTGGCCGATCACGAAGGCGATTCCAATCAGCCCCGTCGCGGCCATGATGATCTTCTTGCCGATCGTCGAGCGATAAAACTGAACGAACCACATCGACGGCGTTCGTTCCGACGATCAGAGCTTCACGGCTTTCATCGGCTCGCGCACGGCCTCGGCACTCTTACCGAGCGCACTTCGCTCGTCGGCGGTGAGCTGAACCTCCAGCACGCGCTCGAGTCCGCGGCGTCCGAGCTTGCACGGCACGCCCAGGAACAGACCCTTCATGCCGTATTCACCCTCGAGCCACGCCGCACAGGGCAGGACGCGCTTCTGATCGTGCACGATCGCCTCAACCATCTGTACCGCGCCCGATGACGGCGCATAGTACGCCGAACCGGTCTTCAGGTATTTCACAATTTCCGCGCCACCGTTGCGCGTGCGGTCGACAATGGCATCCAGCTGCGATCGTTCGAGGAGTTGCGTGACTGGTATGCCGCTGACCGCGGTATAACTGATCAGAGGAACCATGGTGTCGCCGTGACCGCCGAGCACCATCGCTTGAATGTCGCGCACCGAGACGTCGAGCGCTTCGGCGAGAAAGGCGCGATAGCGTGCTGTGTCCAGCACTCCGGCCATGCCGATCACTCGCTCACGCGGAAAGCCCGTTACTTCTTTCGCGACATAGCACATCACGTCGAGCGGATTGGAGACGACGATGATGATTGCGTTCGGCGAGCTGCGCTTGATCTGCTGCGACACGTCCTTGAGGATGCCTGCGTTCGTGTTGAGCAAATCGTCACGAGACATGCCCGGCTTGCGAGCGATACCGGCAGTGATGACGACGACATCCGATCCGTTTGTCTCGTCGTAGCCGTTGGTGCCGATGACGCGCGAATCGAATCCCTCGATGGGGGCCGACTGCCACTGATCCAGTCCTTTCCCTTGCGGAACGCCCTCGACGACGTCGACCATAACGACGGTGCGTGCGAGCTCCTTCTCCGCG